>JAEXBC010000344.1 GCA_023457875.1 Bacillota bacterium
TTAAAGTCATATGACTTGTAACTGCTTGGGCAGTTAAAATATTTTTATGGATACCTTATTATTTACTTGAAATAGTTCGGGTATTTTTCTTTTAATGCTTTCTCATCCACCTTATAATGTTCAAGATGTTCAGTAAGAATGCTTGTAGCTAACTGCCTATCCTTATTTTCCATAGCTTCTAGCATCGCCTTATGTTCGCTAACGATATTCATGTCACGATTACAGAAAAGAGCTAGTCTCCTAGCACGATTAAAATGAATCGTTATCCCTGCTAGCAATTGATAAATATGTTCTTTTTTAGCTATTACAAAAAGTAATCGATGGAATTCATTATCAAGATTGAGGAGCTGTGAGGGTGACTTTTGCTGCAAATAGAATTCCTGCAATCTTAAGTTTTCTTTCATTGGCAGAAGAGCTTGTTCTTCTTGAAAGTCACAAATTTCTTCTACCATAGCTTTTTCAAGCACTAACCGAAGAAATCTAGCCTCTTCAACAATTTCACTATCAATGAGTGAAATAAAGCTGCCTTTTTGCGGATAAATTTCAATTAAATGAAGTTTCCCGAGTTCAATAAGTGCTTCACGTACAGGCGTGCGACTAAGCCCCATTTCTGCTGATAGCTCACTCTCACTTACCATACTTCCTGGTAAAAGTTCCAAACATACGATATTTTCTTTTATCATACGAAAAGCATATTCCCGTGCAGTCTCTCTTTCCAAACGAGGTGTGATTTGCATACTCATTCTCCATCTATAGTCTGTTTTAATTAAATTCAAAATTGGCTCATCCATAGGCACCATTTTAATAGCTTTATTATAGGTCCTGCATTTTTTTGTGTCAACGCAAGTCCAGTAAGCAGCCTTGTATGACAATAGTCGATAAAGACTATTAGCTACAGTATTTTTTTAGAGTGTATCGAATAGCACTTTTTCCGGCAATTAATTCACTAAAGTATGCTTCGATTTTATCTCCTAAGCCTACTTCATATAAGTCAACTCCGAAAATTGAGGTGTTTTTTAAAATTTTTTCTAATGCCTCATGAACATTTTTAGTTTCTCCCAGTTTTACTTTAGCCATTATTGCAGTTAAGCTTGGAAGTAATGGGTCAGGACTTAATTCAAATGGTTTTCCCTCATCATCTATAGCCATTAAATAACGGCACCAGCCTGCTATAACTAGAGGGATAAACACTAAATCTTTAACATTAAGCGCTGTACTACGGGCATAGGCTTTAATTGTTTCACCAAAGCGAATACCTAATTTTTGAGAAGTATCACAGGCAATTCTTTGGGGCGTATCAGGCATAAATGGATTTGGTAAACGCACCTTTAAGACTTCATCGATAAAGTCTTTAGGCTTAATAATACCTGGATCTACAACAACAGGTAACCCCTCATAATAGCCAACCTTTTCTACTAATTTGCAAAGTTCATTGTCCTTCATCTCATCTGATATTTTGTTATAGGACAATAAACAGCCGTAAATCGCTAATGCTGTATGAAGAGGGTTTAAGCATGTACAAACCTTCATTTTTTCTACTTTATCTACGATTTCTTTATTTGCATAAATAATACTGCCTTTATCAAGTGGCAGACGACCATTTTTAAAGTTATCTTCAATAACTAAGTATTGAGGTTCCTCCGCATTAACAAAGGGGGCTATATAGGTGTTTTTTGACGTTATAATTGCCTTAGTATCTTCAAAACCAGTCTCGTTTAATAGGTTAATAACTGAATCAGCTGGTCTTGGTGTGATTTTATCTATCATGGACCAAGGGTAAGCTATACTTTCTGTTACATAGTTTAGAAACTCAGCTTCTACTAAATTATTATTTACCCAATTGGCTGCATATGTAGTAACAGCTTCTTGTAGCTTGGTACCATTATGAGAACAATTATCCATACTTACAAGTGTTAAGGGAAGCTTGCCCACTGTAAATCTTTCATAACATAATGCTGTCAGCTTGCCTATATAACTGGAGGCAAATTGAGGTCTATGATTAAAGTCTTTTATCACATCTGCTAAGAATTCACCATTTCCACCTTTTAAGCTATATCCCTTTTCAGTAATGGTAAACGAAACCATTTTTAAACTCTGGCTTGTAAAAATTTGTTTTAATCTATTCCAATCTTCAAGATTATTTGTGTCTACGCATAAGGCCTCTGCAATACTGCCAATGACTTTTTTGTCTAAGCTACCATCCGCTTTTAAAGTCACTAGAACATTTAAGTTATCCAAGTTTTTATAACCTTTTTCAATAATCTCATAGTCATATCCTTCGGCAACAATGAGCCCTGTACTTAGTATGCCCTTATTTAATAAATCTTGACAAACTGCGGCAGGAAAGGCACGAAATATATTGCCTGCTCCAAAATGAATCCACTGTGGATTTTTTTTCGTATTACTAGTCATTGCTTGGCGATCAAACTTAGGTAGTTCAAAACCAGCCTCTTCCCAAATAGCCCTGTTTTTTAATGCTTCTTCTCTCAGTTTCATAATAGATCTCACCCCATTCTTAATGCCTGTCCACTAATTACTTCTACTCGATTTTTCAATTGCTTCAATGAGTCCATTAAGATAAGTGGCACCTAGTGCCCTGTCATATAGACCATAGCCAGGCATTGCTACTTCACCCCAAATAGCACGGCCATGGTCAGGACGCACTGGGCCATCAAATCCAATCTCATGAAGGGCCTTCATAATTTCATACAGATCCATTGAGCCATCACTTGATAAATGAGCTGCTTCATCAAATTTACCTGGTGCATAATGAATTAAATTTCTTATATGTGCAAAATGAATCCTACCTTTCGCAGCATGAATCATATCACAAATATCATTATGAGGATTCGAACCCAATGAACCTGTACATAAAGTGAGTCCATTAAATTTTGCATCTACTGCCATTAACAGTTTTAAAATATTTTCTTTATTATTAATGATTCTTGGAAGATTAAATACAGGCCATGCAGGATCATCTGGGTGGATGGCCATGACAATATCATACTTTTCACATACTGGACGAATTTTATTTAGGAAGTATACTAGGTTGTTAAATAATTTTTCATTATCAACTTCTTTATATTTATCAAATAATTCCTTAACGTGCTCTAGTCTTTCTGGCTCCCAACCTGGCATCACAAATCCATTACTCTTACTATCTATTTGTTCAAACATTAGCTGTGGATCAATTTTATCTATTAGCTCCTGATCATAAGATAATACAGTGGAACCATCAGCTCTTTTCTTTGCTAAGTCTGAACGTGTCCAGTCAAATACAGGCATGAAGTTGTAGCAAATTAGCTTAATGCCTACCTTCCCTAGATTTTCTAGAGTTGTAATATAATTTTTAATATACCCTTCTCTCTCAGGAAGTCCAATTTTTATTGCATCATGAATGTTTACACTTTCTATTCCCTCAATCTTCAGTCCACTTGCTTCCACTTCCTCTTTGAGCTTTAAAATCTTTTCCATTGGCCATACTTCACCTGCTGGAATATCATAAAGGGTTGTAATAACGCCCGTAACACCTGGAATCTGTCTTATTTGCTCAAGAGCTACTGAATCAAATTTACTCCCAAACCATCTTAAAGTCATTTTCATAAACCATCCTCCTAATCACGCTCTTATAAAAAAGACATCCTACTAATGCCACTAAAGCATATGACTTAATGCTATACTATAACTTGTATACTAGTATGTCAATGACTTTGATTAAGAACATAAAGTTATTCAGCTTTAACCCATTATGGTCGTCAAAACAGCGCAAAAAAAGACTATCCTTTGAATTTGGATAGCCTTTTCTACTAAACGGAGAGACTGGGATTCGAACCCAGGGAGGTGTTACCCTCGCCGGTTTTCAAGACCGGTGCCTTAAACCAACTCGACCATCTCTCCTTATTCAATCCACAAAATAGCTCAGGGCTATTTCAACAGGGCTAGGAGGATTTGAACCTCCGAATGCAGGAATCAAAATCCTGTGCCTTACCGCTTGGCGATAACCCTACATTTGTTATAGTAAAGGGTGGGAGATGGGACTCGAACCCACGACACCTGGAACCACAATCCAGTGCTACTACCAACTGAGCTACACCCACCACATTGTTATACTATGAACTTAATTAATATAACATATACATTATACATACGTCAAGCATTTTTATCATTTCATTTTTTATAAGCAAAATGGCCTAAGCATCTCTTTATTCCCGCGTAGACCATTTCACTTATTAATCAAACATATATCTTCTTTTAACGCTTACAGCGCTTTATTTTGCTTTTCTTTTTGAAAGTACATCAAATGCTACAGCTGCAAGTAATACAATACCTTTTACAGCTTTTTGATAGTTTGCGTCGATTCCCATCATTGACATACCATTATTAAGAATACCCATGAAAATAGCACCGATTACTGCTCCACCAACTGTTCCTGTACCGCCATAAGCTGAAGCTCCACCAATGAAACAAGAAGCAATAGCATCCATTTCATAGTTAGTTCCTGCTGTAGGTGCTGCAGAGTTAAAACGAGCCACACAAACAAGTGCTGCTACTGCACTTAAAAATGCCATATTTACATAAGCCATGAAAAGTACTTTATTTGTATTGATACCTGAAAGTTTAGCAGCTTTTTCATTACCACCAAGTGCATATAAATGACGACCTGGAACTGTTTTAGAAGTATAGTAAGCATATGCTAATACAATAACGCCAAGAATAATTAATATAGTAGGAATTCCTTTATAATTTGCCAAGGCGTATGTAATCGCCAAAACAAGTGCACAGATTATAGCTATTCTAGAAGCTAATACACCCATTGGTTCTAAGCTATAACCTTTTTTAACTTTATCTCTTCGGCTTAACATATTAGATACAATTAAAAATGCACAAATAAGAATACCTACAACAATACATAATACATTAATCTTATTAGGGCCAAAATCTGGTACATAGCTATTGAAAATACCTAAAAAGCTACTAGGAAAGGCAGAAATAGTTAAACCATCTAAAACAATTAGGGCAATACCTCTCCATAATAACATACCTGCTAAGGTTACAATGAAGGCTGGAATACGAACATAAGCAATCCAGAAACCTTGGAAAAGACCGATAATAATACCAACTGCTAAACAAATGATGATAGCAAGGATAATATTCATTTTCATGTTAACAATTAAGGTTCCTGCGATTGCACCAACTAATGCAACTACCGAACCAACAGAAAGGTCAATATTACCTCCTGTTAAAATACACATCAGCATACCTACTGCTAAGATTACAACATATCCATTTTGAGCAATTAAGTTGTTAATATTTTGAGGTGCCAATAGTGTACCTTTTGTTAATATAGCGAAAAACACAGTAACTACTATCAAGGCAAAAATCATGGAATTTTTCTTTAAAACTTCTAACGTTTTGGTCATA
>JAEXBC010000345.1 GCA_023457875.1 Bacillota bacterium
TATCTATTCAAAATATTTAACAATACCAAGATAAATGCTCCAAGCTATTTTGTCTTGGTAGACCTCATCATTTAAATTCTTTTCTTCCTCTGGATTTGTTAGAAAACCACATTCCACTATAACAGCTGGAAGCTGGGTAGCCTTTAGCACATAATAATTAAGATTGCTTTTTGCACTTCTTTTATTGCTGGGGTCTGTATATTCCTTAATAGAACTCTGGATTAATTCAGCCAGAAGCTTGCCTTTTTCTGAGCTTTTATTGTAAAAAGTTTGTGCTCCTCTTACACTTTGCTGTGTAAAGGAGTTTTGATGAATACTTACCAATATATCCCCACCTTGGGCAATTTTTTTTCTCTCCACCATATCTTTACTCTTGTGCTTCACGCCATCCATGCCATCCACATCATCATCTGTATATCTTGTCATGATCACAATGGCCCCAGCTTGTTCTAAGTAATTTCTAAGCTTTAGTGCAATCTCTAAGTTAAGCTCCTTTTCATCTTTACCATTGACACCAGGTCTCCCAGGATCGAATCCACCATGTCCAGGATCGATGATAATCACCTTTGAAGCAATTGAAAGACCCGATGTTTCCACTGCTGCCATAGCAAATTTAAAATAAGACCCTAACGCAATAAATAAAGCTAGCATTCCCATAAATAGCGGTAATTTTATTTTTATCATCATTCCACCCTCTAAGCTATTCATAAAATTCAATTGACAACTCATTACTAGCATATGCATCTTTTAGCTTGTCAATTCACTAAACTAGTTTACTGGTGTCTTAGCGTGCTTATTTTCTCTTAAAAAATGTACAAATACTTTCTCTAGTAAATATAAATCATCCTCGTTATAACAAAAATGACCTGAATCACGTAAATACATGATTTGACTATTTTTTAGCACTTTACCTAATCGTTTTGCACTGTATAAATGGACAAACTCATCCTTTTTGGCCTGAACAATAAGTATGGGCATACTCAGCCTTTCAAGGCGTTTATTCACATATCCCATCAAAGTAAAAAGATCCATATATCTAGGGATCCACCTCAAATAAATGGCAAAGGAGGCACCTCTAACGCCAATGGCTTGATATTCAGATAAAACATATCTTTCATTGGGTTTAATACTCCCCCTAGCTATTTTGATAGCGCCCACTAACACCCTAGGCCATAGATGCACCCATACTGGCATATCTACTATGACAGCTCGCTGAATATGCTTTGGCCATTTTGTGCAGTAGCCAAGTCCAAGCAGCCCTCCCATTGAGTGACCTACAATAATCACATGAGGATAACGCCTCTTATAATAGGCTATACGGCTATTGACATAGTCAACCCACTTATATAAATGTGTCCTTATAAAAGCTTCGCCACTTCCACCATGTCCAGGTAATAATAGGATAGCTACACTATATCCTTCTTTATAGCTAAGTGCAGCTAACTGCCTAAATTGCTTTGGCTTTTCTAAAATCCCATGAATGAATATGACCACTGTATCTGACTGTTGATGCGCTCTAAAAAATTCCTTATTTGTTATCTTATTATTTTTCATTTTTAACCTCAAAAAAGCAAATGATTGATAAATAAATCATTTGCTTTTCTTGATAAGATTATTCTTTTATTAGTTGACTTCCTCTAATACTTCCCAAATGTCGCCTGTTTCAAAACCTAACTTCCATGCTGCATAGCCAGCAAGTTGATATTTGTTCATTAAATCAATTCTCTTTTTGATAGAGCTTTTATCTTCAAGCCATATGCTATAAGTGACATCATCCTTTTGAATCTGCGCATAATTTTGTCCGCTGGCTTCGTCTAGTTTTGGGGTCACCCCCCAAGTTTTTACTAAGTCCTGGGCTGATGCCATGCCATAAGCTGGTGCTTGTATACCTTCACTACTTTCTTGCCATAGTCTGGTATAAAAAGGAACCCCAAGTACTAGCTTCTCGGCAGGCACCTCTTCTAAATTCCTTTTGATTCCCTCTTCTACCCAGGGAAGTTCAGATACAGAACCTACTTCTCCAGAGCCAGCCCAATGCTGGTCATAGGCCATTACCATGAAATAGTCACAAGCCTCTGCCACCTTTTCTCTTTCATAGTGGCTAGACCAATCAGAAGGCATATATACATCAAGTGTAACAATAAGCCCCTCAGCTTTAAGGACTGGATATAATTCCCTCATAAACTGTACCCAGACCTCACTTGTTTCTGTTTGAATATTTTCTATATCAATATTAATCCCATCAAAGCCATAGAGCTTGGCTTTCTCAATAATTTGATCAATAACATATTGGCGCTTTTCAGTGCTTGATAAGATTTCCGCTGTCAAACTCGTCTTAGTAAAGTTATGACTCATAATAGGCCATACCTGAAGCCCCTTTTGATGGGCGGCAATCACATAATCTGCATTGCCTCTATCAATTAAAGCACCTGTTTCATCACTAAATTCAAACCATGTAGGAGAAATAACATTTGCCTTATCCACATTGGCATATTTAGCTGATTGTAAATCCGTTACATTATTTGAGGTCATCTGATCCCAAACCAGTTTCACTCTTTCGCCTAAAGGATTAGCTTCCCAAGGCTCTACCACGGGAAGGATATATGGTTCTATGGTCTGCCTACCTTTTAGTTCTCCTTTGGGTAAATAGCCAATAATACCATTTTCACTCCTCACGCGAACAAAATCATTTTCTTCGCTGTAAACCATGACATACTCGCCCTTTTGAAGCACTTCAACAACCGTCGATTTCTTTCTTGGATGAGTGCGTATACTTGCTTTTTTCCTCACCTTGGCGGACTCTTGTTTGATGCGATGATCATAGGCTATAAATAATCGTTCGTCACGGCCTCTTACTATCTCCACACCAAATAAATCAGATAACAGTGTAGCCTCAATATACAGTTGTCCATCTTTTTCTTCTAAAGCATAGTCACCCGTTATACCTGCAAAGTGTATGCTGTTCTCTTCTCCTGGATAGAGCCTTACAACCTCTTTTAAATTCGTTAATGTCATGACCTTTTCTGCCTCGTCATAAAAGACAACATCACTCACGTAGTGACGGGTAAAATCGTAAGACACGTAGATTTCATTATTAATTAAACAAACCGGTTCACTTAATGCTATTCTCTCATCCAAATAAACTAAGTTATTTGTATTATTTTTAAATTCATCAAAGTACGTAAGGGGGTCTACTAAATCTCCTACTTTTTGTACTCTATTTATTGACACATAAGCCACTACCACTAATGCTAGTGCCAGCATACAAAATACTACTTTTTTTAACATTGATATATCCTCCTCTAATGTTTATAGTATAGCATAAAATTTTAACTTTTACGCCTATCTCCTAATATTTAAGAAAATATTCACTTTTGTAGTATAGAGGATTAATTCATCATTCTTTATTGTATAATTATTTGACTATTTTGTCTAAATACATTATGCTTTAATAAATATTACTTTCGTTAATGAGGAGTTGAAGCTATTGAAATATTTTCTATGCAAACGCTTACATATCCCTAGCTTTATTTTGGTCCTATTCCTTTTAGTTGGTTGCACGCCGCCCATCTCGGCTGATGTGATTGCCATAGATTTTTACAATCTCATTGTCAAATTTCAGCAAGAGCCCATTATTGAAGATGGTTTGTCGAAGGACTTAGCTGAGTCAACCGTATTAGATCTGACAACCAAATTAAAAGAGAATTTTAAATTAGCATTTACCTTCAATGATAAAATTCTTATTGATGATGCAGACCTTGAAGCCTTAACAACAGCTTATTTGAATGCATTAAACAAGCTTAATGTAACTTGTGAAATCGTCTCTAAAAAAGATGGCAAGCACTGCTCTGTCAAGTTAACAACTACCTATATTAATCATAAAACCATTGATGAGGTAGCTGTAGATGTAGCACTAAAAGAAATTGATGTCACCACTTATTCAGATGAACAGCTTTATATGCAGGAGCTTAGCAAGGTTTATGTTAGAGAATTAATTAAAGGCTATGAAAATGCCACGCCTTCTAAAGAGACTCACTCAGAAACCTTTTCTTTTGTGCTAAAAGGAGGACTTTGGCAGCCTGAGGATTATGAAACCTTTTTAAGTGCCATACCCAATATGATTGCTTCCCAATAAGTGGATGCAAGTATAAAAGGACGCACAGTCTGATATTTCAGCTGTGCGTCCTTTTATAAAAAACTTTTATTAACACGAGACATCAACCATCAATGATGTCTTCTTTATCCATTCTCAATCTTTACTTCCCATAATTCTTAGTAAACGAATAAAAATATTAATGAAGTCAAGGTAAAGCGTTAATGCGCCTAAAATACTTGCATTGGCAATGCCATTCTTGGCATTTGCTTGTGCATAGGCAATTTGTTTAATCTTTTGCGTATCATAACCAATAAGACCAACAAAGATAACTACCCCAATATACATTAAGGCCATGTTATAGGCTTCACTTCTCATAAATATACCTACCACACTGGCAAGGATAAGGCCAAATAAGCCCATTACAAAAAGGCTTCCTATCTTAGATAAATCCGTTTGGGTAACATAACCATAAATCGTCATCACCGCAAAAACACCTGCTGTTACAAAAAAGGCATAGCTTATTGTTCCTATTTCATAAGCAATAAAAATAGCAGATAGGGTTATTCCGTTAAGTATGGAATATACTACAAACCAAAATCTTGCTGCACCTGTACGCATCTTATGTGCTTTAGCACTTAACCAAATAACTACTATAATCTCTGCAATTGCAAATACCCAGTAAGCCCTTGTAACTGTACGTAATAAACTTATATTACTTGCTACAAACAGACCTGTAATTGCTGTGATTAATAGTGCAACACACATCCAGCCATATACACCTAGCATCGTCTTTCTAACTACTAATTCTCTGTTGCCATCTTCAAAATAAGCATTCGTCTCTCTATTCATATCATCTAGATTCATTTTTTCTCCTCCTTTTATACTATTCTTCCCGTATTATATATCATTCTTTCATGATTTGAAATATGCTTCAAAAGTAAAAGGGATTAATTCTTCTTTAGAGTTAATCCCTTTTGCCTTATTTTATGCTTTACTTGATTGTAAATAAGCTTAGTTGTTCATTTACTTAATAATTTATTTGCTATTATCTCCTGTTAGTACTTTATTTGTTGATGACAATGTTCTGATCTCTATTAGGCCCTACTCCTACCATGGTAATTTTACAGCCTACTAATTCTTCGATACGTGCAAGATATTTTTTTACACTCTCTGGCAATGCTTCATAAGAACGGATATGAGAAATATCTCCCCAACCTTCCATTTCTTCATAGACTGGCTTACATTGTTCAAGATCCTCTAAGCTAGCTGGAAAATACTTTATGACTTCTCCATTAAGCTCGTACCCCGTACAGATTTTAATAACCTCTATATCTTTAAGAACATCTATTTTATTTAAAGCAATCTGAGTAAGTCCACTTGTCCTTACTGCAAACTCACCAATGACTGCATCAAACCACCCACAACGCCTTGGTCTTCCTGTTACTGTTCCAAATTCATGTCCTGCTTCTCTAATGTGGTCACCAGTAGCATCATGAAGTTCTGTTGGGAAAGGTCCTTTTCCAACCCTAGTAATATACCCCTTCATGACACCAATACATTCGTCTATCATAGTAGGGCCAATACCTGCTCCAATACAAGCTCCCCCAGTAATAGGATGAGAAGATGTAACATAAGGATAGGTACCTAAATCTAAGTCCAATAATGTACCTTGGGCACCTTCAAATAATACTTCTTTTCCTTCTTTGATGGCTTCATATACGCTTACTGTTGTATCTTCTACAAAAGGTTTTAATCGCTTAGCATATTCTTTATAAGTTGCAATAATTTCCTGCGGGTCAAATTCAACATCCTGATGATAAACATGCTTGAGCATAGCATTTTTTATCTTTACATTAGCTATTACTTTTTCAGAAAAGACATCTTCATGGTAAAGATCACATACACGAACACCTGAACGCTCTGCCTTATCCATATAGCAAGGTCCAATTCCCTTCATGGTTGTTCCAATATCCTTGCCATCCATAGCTTGAAGTGCTTCCTTGGCTTTATCTAATGCTTTGTGATATGGCATAACAAGGTGTGCCCTAGAGCTTATTCTTAAGGTGCTCACGTCAATTCCTTTTGCTATGAGT
>JAEXBC010000346.1 GCA_023457875.1 Bacillota bacterium
GTCATAGATATTACAACCAGTCTTATTGTACAGGTGTTCTCTCATAAACCCTTCATCTTGTGTGATTCCCACAAATGGTAGCCTTCCTGTTTCTTTATGATACTTCTTGAACGGCTTTTTCTTCATAACGTCACAACACTTTTCGGAGCTATCGAAAGGTGCATCTATTAGAAATTGCCACTTCTTAGGTAACATGCCGAACTTTCCTCTTTCATCTCCATTAAGTAAGTAGTTCCTATATCTCTCTGATAGTCTATTCCCTCTTAGCTTGCGTATTTTAGCAGCAACCTCTTTACTTACTACTGGATAACCATACTTCTTAATAACTTGATTAAATGGCATATCCGGCTTAATCCATGTGATGTTATCGCATCCTTTTACAAACTGTACTAACTCCGGATACTCTAAACCAGTATTGCTAAACACTGCTGGCACATTATCCCCTAATGTTTTTCTAACTATGTGTAATAGTACAGTACTATCCAATCCACCACTAAAGCTTATATAAATCAAATCATCCTGTTTCTCTTGCCATTCCTCAATCCTACGCTGAGTAAGGTAAAGTTTTAACTCATACGGTAAATGCTTTCTTTGGTGAAACTCGTATTGCTGTAGTTTTAATTCATTTTCTAATATAAACATTTATTTATTAGGAGATCTCGAGATTTAAGGGCCCACTCTTTCCTCCTATAATTTATTTTTAAACATTGCTTTTAACTCTTCATATTCACTAATGCTTCTTTCAAATTCTTCTATATGTTTAATTGCATACTGTTCTTTCTTCTCATTATTCATTCTATCAATAGCCCATGAACACGCATGTATTAACAACATCAACTGCTCTTTACTTAACTCTTCCATGTCTTTCACCTGCCTAAACAAAAGTCAATTTGTATTTACCACATAACATATTTCCCAGTAGTATAGGCCTCGCTCTCATATTGATATAAGCTGCCATCTTTTTTGTGCTTCTTCCAGTAAACTGTTATATCCCCCCTTACACTAGCAACTATTCGTGTAATGGTTCCTTTCCCTCCGTCATCCTCATATTGATCACCTATATTTATTTCTTCACGCTCACAATAAAACTCTACCCATAAATTGAGAAGTTCTTCTTTGATTAATTTCAGATCTTCATTAGCCTTTTTGTAGGCATTGTACTTCTCTTGGATTGTCACACTTAATCCTCCCTTTTAAAAAACTAATTTGTTTTACATCTAATTTACTTTGCATAATGCTATAGTTTTACCTTTAGAACTCCTATTATCTTTATTACACTGTCTTTTCCATAGAGGATATCTCGCCTCATTCCTCCTAATATATTCATTGCTTGCGGTGTAGCTTCATAAATATTCATTTCATCAAGTTTACTAAGTTTTTCATCGAGTGACTGTAGTTCATTTCTAGTTTCTTGTAATTTAATCTTGAATCTATTTACAGACTCCTCATTAAGTTGCCTTTTTGATTTCATTTTTACCATCCCATCAAGCTATTTATTTTGACTTAATGCCCTTACGACACTTATTTTAGCTAGTTCAATATCTTCTATTTCTTTTAATGCTTCATTAAACTTTGATATAACTGTCACTATAGATTTGTTGTATTTATTTGCTACAACACTCATCCACTTTGACACCTCTGTAGCCTTATCATTACTCACCTTAATATCTTACTCCTCTCTAAATGGGCCATATGCTAGTAAAAAGATAGCTGGCTACATCCCATTTCATCTTGAACAATGGTAATTTTCACTTTGTTGGATTTGGTATATTCCACGTTTGAACAATACTTCGATGCATATACGTGTAATGCTACTTCTTCTGTTGTATCATGCTTGTTCCATAGATTTACTGTTGATTTAATCTTCTCAAATATAGCTTCATGATGATTGCTGATGATTTGCTGCCTTATTATCTGGACCCATTCATCTTTAGGCATTGATGTGCCATCTTTGAGATAATATATCCATTCTTGTCCAATATTTTCTCTACAACCAAGTCTTAGATCCATTTTTTATCACCTACACAAATTTCTAATTATATTTAGTTTTTCTTTTGCCTTTTCCACTCGATACAGCTTTCCTGTAATTTCAATTTGTGGACAGGCTTCAATGATTCGATCATAGGTTCTTGTTACACCATCCGCTCCTGTCAATTTTTTCTTTAATTGTTCAGGCGTTAAGTTAGTAGTAATGATTATGGGTAGCTGTAATCTGATTCTGTCGTCTATAAGAGAATAAATAATTTGTTTCTCTTTTCCGGTTCTCCCTTCATGTTCTGCACCAAGATCGTCAAGTACAACTAGGCTAGCATTTTTGAATTGATTAATAATATCAACCTCACCTTCGTCTCCATATGAAGAATAAGATTCATAGACTTTATTAATTAAATTAATGCTACTAGTTGCTATTACTGGTACACCTTGTTTTAATAATTCGTTCGCAATACAAAAGCTTAAATATGACTTTCCTGTTCCAGTCGCACCATGCAGAAGCATACCAACATTATCTCTCTTCATCGACTTCCATTCTTCGCAATACTTTTTGCCTAGCCTGTACCACACCTTATTGTTCTCATCCATCTTCCAATTTTCAAAAGTGCATTTTTGAAACATTGCATCCATTAATGAATATCGCTTTAAAGATTCTAGTCTTTTGAGCTTATTAAGCTGCTCTGCCTTTTCATTTCTCTTTACATATTCTTCTGATTCGCACTTGCACGCAATTGGTACCTTTTTTACTTGACCTAACACATTTAATACATATTCTTTAGGTGTTCCACACTTATTGCAAGTCCGACATGTTAAGTCCGAGCCCTGCATATTTGTCTGGCTCATTAGTATTTTTGATATTTCTCCTGTTTTGTCCATTTTTAGTCTCCTCTCTACACTTGAGGTAAACTTCTAGCGCATTAATACTTGTAATTCCTTCTTGATCCCAATTAATTAACACGCGTTCGATATAGTTTAAATTTCTCACATTATTTTTTCTAGCAACTTTCATTGCTGCCAAAACCAAATCAGGCGGATATCGTTTTACCCAGTCGCTTAACACCTCGACTTCAAATGCTTTTAGTAGGTAAAAATTATTTTGAAAGAAGTCAACAACCTGCTTCAAGGAAGATGATGAAGAAGTCTCTGTGATAATCTCTGTAGAAGTCTCTGTGAAGTCTTTGGTATTGGTTGGGTCATTTTGTCCCTTTGCATTGGGACATTTTGTCCCTTTGCATTGGGTCAAATTGTCCTTTTGCATTGGGTCATTTTGTCCCTTTGCATTTTCCTTTTTGGGATATTGCATTGGGTCATTTTGTCCAGCAGTGTTTTCCTCATGTAGCAATTCCTCTTCCTTATCTTCATCAAGTGATTCATCACTTTTAGAATACTTATCGATAAACTCTTCTAATTTTAGATAATCTATGGTATACCATTTTGTTCTGTCCATACGAAGTTTGTTGTAGTTTCCTGTCTTCAAAACACCTAATGCTTCCAAATTGCTAAAGATTCGCTTTAATGTCTTTTCTCCGAAGAATGGAAAACTTTTATTCCACTCTTTCATAGAATTGTATGT
>JAEXBC010000347.1 GCA_023457875.1 Bacillota bacterium
AATCAAAACGCTCTTGTTTTGTTGTAATTTTTCGTGAGCTCAAAACACATACCTCCTTAAAAAATACTTAAGGACAGTATATCCAAAGATCAATAGTTCGAATAGGCGTGCTTGATATGACGCTTACTTATCTTCAAATAAAAAGACTAGGCAATACCTAGTCCCTAAAACGATATTTTTATTTACTATAATATAAACTTTGATTTTCTCCTATTAACTTTTCTTTATTATCATCAATAATTTTGATATAATAAGGCATTAATTATGTACAAAACATTTCAACTAGTTTATATTTTTGTAATTACAAAACAATCTGGGGGGGGTAATAGAAATGTCAAAGATTATGGATAGAGATGTGTTTGATTACTGTGAAAAACGTTTTAATGAACTTAATACAAAAGATGGGGGATATCACCCACTTAAACATGATTCTTTAGTATTTAATGACGCTTCACAAACTTTCAACATTAGCATTGAAGAAGTTGATAAGATTTATGACAAATTCAATAAATTAGCAGCAAAAATTGAATTAGCAAAAATTAATAGGCTTCCGAAAAATAAGCGAAATGCGGCACAAATTAATAGAATTAGAGATATATTTCTTAACAATCATGATTTACCTTTTCATCAAATCGAAGGAGAACCCTCAGAACCTATCAAACCAAACAATCAAATAATACAAGAAGAATACGAATCTATGATAAATAATATCGCTATACATGGTTGGACAATACCACTTTATTTTGAATTAGATACTCTTGAAGAACTATCTAGATGTTCTGAATCCCATAGTGCTCTAGATTCTTATTTTGAAACATTTTATATCGATTACATATTCACTAAAATGACTGGTTATATAGCAGATCACATAACAAACCCTGGTCAACAAGCAAGGTTTATGGAATGTATAAGCACTTATAATCAAGGCCTATTTTCTTCATGCACAACCGTTTTAACTACTATTTTAGAGGGTTTAATTTCATTATTTGGGGATGATGCTAAAGATGTACGTGTCATGCGAATATGTAATTATCAAGCTTCGGAGAACTCAAAAGTAGGAAATAATTTAAAAGCACTTTATTGGAAATCTGTTTATTCTTTTACAACAATCCTTTTTGAGAAAAATGACTTTTCATCTAAAGAACCATCTGAACTAAATAGACATTGGTTAATCCATGGTAGAACGGGACAAATTTCTTCTAAACTTGATTGTTTAAGGTTATTCAATGCCATTTCAACAATAATATCTCTTCTTGAAAATCAGAAATAGCATTACTCTATTAGAATCTAGAGCTACTTCCATATAAAATAAATAAATGTAGCTCTAGTTAATTTATCTACATAAATTGTCCACTAACAAATCCTCTTTTCCTATATTAAACAAATTCATTTTTTATTGTGCAATTAATTTATACAATAGACTTTAGTTCTATAAAAATACTGTATTTTATTACTCTGTTTCTATATATATTAAAAATACAACTAATTAAATTTAAATCATATTTCTGTATGAATTTTACTTATTATTTGTGCTATTTGAAGCATTCCTCGTCCTTTAAAATCATGCTCTATTTCTAATATTTGTTTCAAATTTGACTCACCATATTCTGCTATTAATTTCTTTAGTTCTGCCTTCAACGATTTTGATATCATAATACCTATTTCTTCAATTGATGTATTTTCACCTTTCTCTATATCCCTAATTGCAAGGTTTAACTCTTCAATTAATGTTTCTAATATTTGATTACAATCTTCAAAATCATTAATTGTAAAGAGTCTATGATGTGCAACTTTATTTCTATACTTTCTTAACTTTAACATACTTTGTTCAAAATTTGTAATTTTTATAGCCTTTGCAAAATACTTTTCCCACAATGATATAGGCCTTCCCTTATCTATTAATTCAATAATCTCTTCTTTTTGCATATTACCTATTTTATCTATACTAAGTTCTTCTTTTATTAATTTACCAGGTTCTATTTCAGGACGTGCTTCAAAAAGTATTTGTTCTAATTGCCACAAAGTTACTCCTTGCAATGCTTCTTCAACTAATCTACTATTAATTTCTTTTTTTATATCTTTTTTTATTTCATCCGGTACACATCTTTCAACCCAATGTATCCCAAATGCTTCAAGCATTATACTATACATTAAAGTTTTTACTTTTATTTCAAATTCACCTAATTTAGGAAATATTTTTTCACAATAATACTTAGACGCTTCATCATACGATAATATAATATGAAAATCTTTTCTATGTTTTCCTTTTGTAAGCCTTGAATATACTTCATGCAAAATTTTTGCACTTTTTTCAAGATTATGTTCTACTTCTAAATTTATATAATATCTATCTTCATACATTTTTGTACATTCATATGAAAATTCAACTTTTTCACCATCAATTTCTATTGTAACGACATTATGTTTGATACAATCAAAAATTTGTTTCATTATCATATGTACTGGATTTTCAAGTTCTGTTAGTAATATTTTTCCTGAACTATTTTTTTTGTATCTCTTTTTCATATTCACTTTATTTATAAATATATACTTCATCAACATTTTGTTCACCTCATAGTTACAAATATCATCACTCTTTAGCATTACACTGGTTCCATTAAATTGATTTTAATATACTATATTAGTGCTATCCTTGAATATAATTGGGGTAACGTTTACTTAGATGCCCAATTATATCTTTCTGAATATTATATACTTAATAATTTTTTTTGTCCATTAAACTAACAAATTTGCATTTTTAGGGCAAAAAATAAAGGGTAGAGCATAAGCCCTACCCTAAATGTGCTGCATATTTGATTAATAATGACCTAACGTGATTAACGTTATATTGTTTTGTAAGCCACAGTTTCCTGTCCCTTATCACTTTATCAGCTACAAGCTGTTCTATGCCACCCAGCTTATTTAAAAGGCTAGGCACGTTGTTTAAATTGATTAAATCTAAGCGTTTCCAAACATTGATATTTAAGTTAATGCCACTTAGAAAAATCTTTTGTACTGCTTTAAACAACTCATCATCATGGGTAATACATGACTTAATAAATAAGTCCCTCTCTGCTTTTCTACGTCTTGTAAGTCCATTTAGCTCTGTAAGCTTACCGTTTACACTAGCTTTATTGTAGAGCAATATCTGCTGCGCTACACTTTGCCAGTTTTGAGTCTTAATGGCATTAAGTAAGCTTCCTTTAAAAATTCCTGTACCGAGATTATAACAAAAGCTAACTAATGCATCAAATTGATTTTGGTTAAGTGAAACATTTAGCTTATTCACTGCATCCTCAAATTTAGATAACTCTTTTAAGAGCATACTGTCTGCTTGTGCTTGTGTAATGGTTTGACCTTCTTTTACTCCTACAGTACAACCATATCCGATTGTTAAAACACCAGCAGGACAACGATAAGCCTTTAAAGAACATCCTTCGAAAC
>JAEXBC010000348.1 GCA_023457875.1 Bacillota bacterium
GCATGGGATGGTACAGCAAAATAATAAAAGCAGCTTTATATAAAATCATAAGTATAAAAATATTGATGCTAATCAAGGGAGAATGGCTATGGATACATATAAAGGACAATTACACGAATCAGCTGTACGCTTTGAACAAACCCATATTTGGATGGATTCCTGTGGAGAAGAAGAATTAAATTATGGGCTTGAAAGAGGCATTGTAGGAGCAACAAGTAATCCAATTATAGTAGCAAGCGTGATTAAAAATGAAATTGCGGTTTGGGAAGAACGCATTAAAGAATTGATCAATGAAAAAAAATCAGCAACTGAAGACGATATTGCTTGGGAAATTATCTATGAAATAGGTGCATTGCGTTCTCAAAAATTATTACATCTGTATGAAGCGTCTCATGGCCAAAAAGGACGTTTATCTATTCAGACCAATGCAAAAAATTATAGAGATGCTGACAAAATGCTTGAGCAGGCACTTTTCTTAGATAGCTTGGGTAAAAATATGCAAATTAAAATGCCTGCTTGTGAGGCAGGTATTAAGGCAATGGAAGAAGCAACCTATCGTGGTATAAGCATCAATGCAACAGTTTCCTTTACTGTAGCACAGGCAGTAGCAGTGGCGCAAGCAGTAGAGAGAGGACTTTCAAGAAGGCAGAAAGAAGGCCTTGACTGTTCTAAAATGGCACCTGTTTGTACCATTATGATTGGTAGAACAGACGATTGGTTAAAAGCCTATGTGAATAAGACAGGTATGGTGATCAAACCAGAAGCATTAGAATGGGCTGGGGTGGCAGTTATTAAAGAAGCTTATCGTATTTTTAAAGAAAGAGGATACCGAACTAGATTACTTTCAGCAGCTAATCGTAATGTTTATCACTGGTCAGAATTATTAGGTGGAGACTTGTCACAGACCATTAACTACGCATGGTATAAACGTCTGAATGCTTGTGATTTCCCTGTTGAAAACCGCATTGATATTCCAGTAAATCAAGAATATATGGATGAACTTAATAAAATACCTGAGTTCCATAAATCCTTTGATGAAAAAGGAATGACCATAGAAGAGTTTGAAAGCTATGGTGGATTTAGAGATACATTAGCTACATTTATTGCAGGATATGTGGATTTATGCACATTTATTCGTGGATACATGATATAAAGGAGGAAGACAGATGAGACCATTTCAAGTTGCTTATATTCCTATTGGTGTACCTACTTTTCATTTAGAAAGTGCCCAGGTAGAATTCGACAAATCAATTAAACTGATTACATCTTTGACGCCATGTGCTGTTCATCCAAGTAAAATGCTTTTAACACTTGATCAGTTAAAAGCATACTTAGATACCATTAATCCGGATGTGATTATTCTTCAAAATATTACTTTTGCCAATGCTGCTTATGCAAGTGAAGTTTTAAAACGCTTCACATCACCAGTGTTACTGTGGACGCTTCGTGAGCCAGTTATTGATGGTGGACGTCTTAGATTAAACTCATTAACAGGTGCTTATTCAGCTGGTAATGCGCTACGTACTTTTAGAGAAGGTCACTTTGAATACATATTTGGATCACCAGAAGAAGACGAAGTTAAGGCTACCTTATCTGCAGTCATTAGAGCTGCTAAGATTAAATACGATTTACAATCTCTTAAGATGGTAGCCATTGGACACACCCCTCAAGGTTTTGGATTTGGTAGAGCAATGGATGCAGATTTATTAAAAACTTTTGGAGTGACCTTAGAAGCTATTGAAGCGAGAGAGCTCATCAATAAAGCAAAAACTTTTACAAAAGAAGAGTGTGAGTCTTATCTCGAAGAGGCTAATCAGTCTATGAAAGGACTTATGACTATTCCAGAAAATAATGTATTGGATTTTGCTAGACTTTATAAAGCATACAAGGAGTATGTGACAGACAATCATATAGGGGCACTATCTTCTAGATGTTGGCCAGATTTCTTTGTAGAGTTTGGAACACCTGTATGTGCTGTACTTGCAATGCTTAATGATATGGGCATCTCTGCTAGCTGTGAGGCTGATGTATATGGTGCGTTATCTATGTATATAGGAACACAATTAACACAAAAAGCAACCTTCTTTGGAGATCCAGTATCCATGGATGAAAAAGAAAATACAATAACCTTCTGGCATTGTGGCACAGCAGCCTGTTCAATAGCTCATAAAGAGACAGGGGCTTGTGTGGGTGTTCATCCAAACCGTAAAATTGGCCCAACTATGGAATTTGGCTGTGAGCCATGTGAAAAAGTAACAGTATTTAGGGTGGGCAAAAAACCAGACGGAAGTTTTAGATTCTTTGTTATGTCAGGAGAAGCACTAGATAAACCAAAACAATTTAATGGGACAAGTATTGTTGTTAAAGCTGAACACTTGGCTAAAGAAGTGGTCTATAATAGTGTTAAAGAAGGCTGGGAACCACACTTTGTTGTTATCTATGGCAATGTAGCTGAAGAATTAAAAGTTTTAGGTAATATGTTAAATATTGAGGTTTGTACTTACTAAACCGATGGGTTGATAGAAAAGTTCTTTGAAGATAACCCCTCATGTGCTATAAGACATGGGGGGTTAAGACTGTTTTTTTATCGTCATTAAAACTGGGATTGTTGTACGTTTATATCGCGTATAACAATTCTTTTTTTATCTCATCTATGGTTCATATAAAGTGCTCTTATATATCAAAAGCTTTAGTAAAGAATATGAAAATAAATCATGCATTCAGTTAAATAATAATAAATTTAGTTGCATTTTGTTGCAAAATATAAAAAATTATTTTAATATCTATATATTAATGTAAGATTTGATATTAAAATATAACTTTAAGTTTTAAGGAGGCTCTACATTGACAGGAAACCAAAAAGAGCAAAAAAGATATAGGCGAAATAAAAAATTAAAAGGCCATTCTGAAAAAGTATTTGAAGAGATTGCGCTGGGAAGAAAAAAAGCTTTAGAAGAATGGTTTCAGGACAAATGGTTTCAGCTTGAAATGATTAAAAATCTTATTGTTACCAAGGACGCTAGCGAAATTGAATTGAGTCAGATTTTATTAGAGGAACTTAAATCTTATGAGGAATTTATAGAATTATTTATTTTAGATGCAAAAGGTGAAGTGATTGCTTCTTCCTGTGAGAAGCATCTCCATAATAGTTTTAGCCAGTTTCCTAATCTTAAATATGGTCTAGAAGGTAAACGCTATATGTATGGTCCCTATTGTGATCAGTACACACTAGACATTCCTACAAAAGACAGGCAATTTAGTGATGAAGTGACCATACTATTTTCAGAACCCTATCAAAATGAAGAGAAAGAACGGTATTTACTTTGTGCACGTGTCTTAAATGATGACCTATCCAATGTGATCCAGGTAGAAGATGTACATATTTATAAAGAATCTGGTGATAACTATCTGTTTATGATTAAGAATAATAGAGGTATTTTACCTGGGACAGCCATTTCTAGAAGCCGCTTTGAAGATAGTGCCTTTACATTAGGTGAAAATCTTAAGGATGGTATTAAGACGGCATTTGGTGAGACCATCAAGATAAAGAATCATACTGAATTTGAAATCCTATTTAATGATCCAAAGACAAAACAATTACACCCAGGGGTAAAAAAGACAATCGAAAATGGGGAGAATCTTGACTGTTGGCCAGGATATCCTGATTATAGGCATATTTTGGTGGGAGGAAAGGGCATTACCATTACCCCTCCTCACTCAGATGAAGTATGGGGCATGATGTGCGAAGGCGATATTGCAGAAATTTATGATTTTAATAGCATTAATACCCATGTACCTTTATATGTAGCAGGTTTTTCAGCGGTATTTATCCTCATCAATGCCCTACTGTGTATTTTCTTTGGTGGTTATGGACTGATTGCTACTGTCTTTTTAAGTGGTGCTACTTTTATGGTTACTTACAAACTGATTAATCATTATATTACCAGAGGAATCAATGAAACTGTAAGTATTCTTTATGAAATTGCAGAGGGAGAAGGCGAGTTAACTAAGAGAGTTGCTCATCCTCCAAAGAACGAAGTGGGGGAACTAGGCAAATGGTTTAATAAGTTTATTAGCAATCAGATGAATATGGTTAAACGTATAGCCGCTGCCACAAAAACTACTAAGAAGGCTATTCATAAGGTTTCTACAACTACAAAAAGTATAGAAGATATTACTCAGGTTTTATCAGAAAATGCTATTGCTCAAAATGAGTTACTTAAGAACACTCAAAATGAACTTTTGAATATTTCACAGCAATTCCAAGATAATGATGTCTTTGTTGAAAAAATTATCGATAAGATTAAATCTACCAGCCAGGCAACAATAGCAGCCGAACAGGCAGGTTCTTCAGCTTTGAGTTCTATGAAGGATCTAGAAGGAGCAACGCAAAATGCCGTTGATCACATTGCTATTTTAGAGCAACAATCTCATACGATTACAGAGATTGTGAGCACCATTAATGGTATTAGCAAACAAACAAGTTTGCTTGCACTTAATGCGTCTATTGAAGCTGCTAGGGCAGGAGAATTAGGTAAAGGTTTTGGTGTAGTTGCAGAGGAGATAAAAAAACTTGCTAATAAAACAAGCGAATCTACGCTTAAAATTGAGAAACTCGTAAGTGACATTCAAAATCAAATTGAGAATACGAATCATAATATAGGCATTATCAATGAAAAGGTAAAAGCCTCCTCGAAAAGTACAATGGAAACTATGGAAAGCTTTGGTTTGTTTAAAGAAATTTCTGATGTTATGTCTGAGATTATGGAAGCCATGAAAAGTCAAAGCGAAATGATTAATAAGGCCAATAGTAAGATGGGCAAGATAGCTACCAACGAAGAGAATAATAAGATTATAGAAGAAAATGATAGCGCATTATTGCTTGATCTCATGATAAAAATGGACAATCAAATTAAAGTACTTAATCAGATGATCAAAGGTGTGGAATACTCGTCAGATGATTTAAGCAAAATTGTAGATGCATTTAAAATAAGGAATTAACGGTAGAGAATATGCTATACTACTTCTATAAATGATTACATAAGAGGGCATATGAGATGGAAAGTTTACGAGGAGTAGTAGAGCGCATTACCTACGCCAATGAAGAAACGGGTTATAGTGTTATCAAAGTGAGATCAAAAGGCTATATAGATCTTGTAACAGTTGTGGGGAATATGGCTACTGTTAATGTGGGCTCAGTTGTCATGCTTAAAGGCTTTTGGAGTAGCAACCCGAAGTACGGAAGACAGTTTGAGGCACGTGAATGGGAGGAAGCATTACCTGCTAGTATATATGGTATCGAAAAGTATTTAGGTAGTGGTCTTATTAAAGGGATTGGTCCTATTTATGCCAAAAAGATTGTTGGTCTATTTAAGGAGAAAACCTTAGATATTATAGAAGAAACACCTGATCGAATCTGCGAAGTGCCTGGCATTGGTAAAAAACGAGTGGAGATGATTAAAAAGGCATGGCAAGATCAAAAGGAAATTAAAAATATTATGATTTTCTTGCAATCTTATGGGATTTCTACGGCTTTTGGTAGCCGTATTTATAAGGTTTATGGTAATGAAAGCATCGATGTGGTGAAAGAAAATCCTTACAAACTAGCTGATGATGTATATGGCATTGGCTTTAAAACAGCAGATAGCTTAGCAGCCAAGCTTGGGATAGATAAGGAATCCTTTAAAAGGTGTAGGGCAGGCATTTTTTATACACTGAGTCAGCTTTCAGAAGAAGGTCATTGCTATGCCACAAGTGAGCAGCTCCTTGAGAAGTGTATCGAGATACTTGATATAGAAGAAACGAAACTCATTATGAGTATTGACCATCTTATAAAAGAGAAAGAATTAATAAAAGAAGAGCCAGATATTATTTATTTACCACCCTTTTATTATAGTGAGAATGGTGTAGCCAGAAGGCTAAAGCAAATCATGTCTTCAAAGACACTCAAACAAGTAAAGTCTAGCCAAGAAATTATAGCCTCACTTGAAAAAGAAGATCATATCACCTATGATGACATTCAGCGTAGGGCTATTCACATGGCAAGCACTTCTAAGATTATGGTGCTGACAGGAGGACCAGGGACAGGTAAAACTACCACAACCCATGGGATTATTAGTTTATTTAAGGCTTCAGGAATGAAGGTGCTTTTAGCAGCCCCTACAGGCAGAGCCGCTAAGCGAATGAGTGAGGCAACAGCGATGGAGGCTAAGACCATTCACCGTTTGCTAGAGTGTAAGCCACCAGAAGGCTATAAGAAAAATGAGGATCATCCATTAGAAGGGGACGTTCTGGTTATTGATGAGGCCTCTATGATAGATATTATTCTCATGTATAATCTTCTAAAAGCTATTCCAGACCATATGATTATAGTGATTGTGGGGGATATTGATCAATTGCCCTCTGTAGGTCCTGGAAATGTGCTTCAAGATATTATTGATTCTGGGATTGTTCCTGTTATTAAGTTAGAGCGCATTTTTAGACAGGCTATGAATAGTAAAATCATTACAAATGCCCATAAAATTAACAAAGGCGAAAACCCTGACCTTAGAGGCGGTGCGCAGAGTAACTTTTTCTTTATAGAGCAGGAAGAGAGTCAAGGGGTTCTAGATACCATCGTTAATCTCTGCACAAAGAGATTGCCTAGCTATTACAAGGTAAATCCAATAAGGGATATTCAAGTGCTTACCCCTATGCAAAGAACGGATACAGGAGCAGTCAATCTTAATGTGGTGCTGCAAGGAGCACTTAATCAAAATACACTTTGTTTAAGACGTGGGGCCACAGAGTATAGATTACATGACAAGGTGATGCAGATTCGCAACAATTATGATAAAGAAGTCTTTAACGGTGACGTGGGCTTTATCTCCTCTATTGACCTAGAGGAAAGAACGCTAAAAGTGGTCTTTGATGAGCGAGAAATAGAATACGAGGCTTTAGAACTAGATGAATTGGTGCTTGCTTATGCCACCACCATTCATAAAGCACAGGGAAGTGAATATCCTATTGTGATTATTCCCCTTACCTTTAGTCACTATGTGATGCTACAACGTAATCTGATTTATACTGGGATTACCAGAGCTAAAAAGGTAGTGGTTTTAGTAGGAAGTAAAAATGCCATTTACGCAGCCGTTAAAAATAATGATGTAAAAAATAGAAACACCAGATTAGCGTGGAGATTATTTCATTAATCTAGGCAAGAGAGGTATTTTTTTTGATAGTATGCAAACAATAGATATTGTCCAAATAGGAAAATATACGCATACTAGCAAAAGGAGTGGCCAAATGGAAAATGCTATGTTTTGCTATCAGTGTGAGCAAACAGCTGGTGGCAAAGGATGTACGAAGATGGGTGTTTGCGGAAAAACACCCGAGATTGCAGGACTTCAAGATTTAATGATTTATCAGTTAAAGGGTATCAGTTACTATGCTAACAAACTGATGGAAAAGGGTGAAACCATCGACAAACAAATCGTGAAATTTGTTGAGGATGTACTTTTCACCACCCTCACGAATGTCAATTTTGATCCGGATTTTCATGTGAAGTTCTTAAAAGATTCAAAGAAAATCAAAGAGGACTTAAAGGCAAGAGCAGGATGTGATGAAAACTGCCCACCACAAGCAAGTTATCAGCTAAGTGATACCATGGCACAAATGTTAAAGGATGCAGAGAAAGCAGGAATTATGTACGATGATACCATCGATCCAGATATCCGTTCTCTTCGATCTACAGTTTTATATGGCTTAAAGGGAATTAGTGCCTATGGTCATCAAGCTAGAATTTTAGGCTACTGTAGTGATCAAGTAGATGCGTTCTATTTTAAAGGATTAGCAGCTACCATAGATGATAATCTTTCTGTCCCTGAAATGATTAGGATGGCAATGCGAACGGGTGAAATGGCAGTAGAGGTTACCAAGGAGCTAGATGAGGCGAACACA
>JAEXBC010000349.1 GCA_023457875.1 Bacillota bacterium
AGACATACTTATATACATTTATTGATAATTTCACTGATGTGATTAAAATTGTATATGAGATTTCTAAATTTAGGACTTTAAAAACACCTGTTTTTGGGGTCTAATCAATGAAATATTAAGTCGTTACCTAAAAAGAACTTAAACTACTGTCATCATTAAAATGACATATCAAGGAGGTTCTATTATGAAAACAACGTGTATTAAAAAAGTAGGAATCATTTTATTGGCCTTTGCAATTATACCAGCTACATTATTTGCCCATTCAGGAAGAACAGACAGTAATGGAGGACACAAAGATAACAAGAATAAAAGTGGACTAGGTTCATATCATTATCATTGTGGAGGACATCCAGCACATCTACATAAAAATGGAGTTTGTCCATATTCTACATCTACAGCTTCTACATCTACAGCTTCTACATCTACATCTTCAACTTCTACGTCATATACAAGTACCAATAGTAGTGCAAGTAGTGTCAAATCTAAACCTACATATATCGAAAAAGAAACGCTATTTATTATTGATGGTAATAAAGTAAGCATAAATACTATTAATATCAATAATACTAATCTTGTGGAACTTAAGACACTTTGTGAAGCATTAGGAATATCAACAGCATATGATTCAGTTCTAAAGTCAATAGAGTGTACCAAAGGAAGTACTTCATTTACGCTTCAAATTGACAGTAAAAATCTTTGGCTAAATACAGAGTTATTAACGTTAGAGGTGGCTCCAGTAGCTTGGAATGGCAGGACTATGGTTCCAGCTAGAGTGGTTGCTGAAGCCATAGGAAGCAAGGTAACATACAATGAACAAAATAACAGCATTGAGATAAAAAGCCAACAATAAATAAAATTTGTATTCATATCATTTTAAATGGAACGAGGTGTAGAACTTCGTTCTTTTCTTCTTTGTAAGTAAAAAATTGCATAAATAAGTACTTCATAAAGAGTTATACTAATTAAAATGGTTACAAGGAGGAATACACATGAAGATTGGAATGAGAAAACCTAGCTTAAAAAGGTCACTTAAAGCACGTACCACAGGTAAAGCTAAAAGGGCCATTAAGAAGGCTATTAATCCTACTTATGGTAAAAAGGGAATGGGAATGATTAAGAACCCAAAGAAAGCTGTTTATAATAAGGTCTATAAAAAGACTACCTTCTCCATAATGGATTTGTTTAAGAAGCTACTCAAGTAGAATGATACAACATTAAATTGCAGCATTCCAACGTAGCGAACTAGCACTAATGCTCAAACCTATTATATTGAAGATGAAGAAATTTGTTGTTAAAAATAGAATAACTATAATATCGTGTAAAAAATGAACATATCTTGAGTTCGTACATATTATGTATAGAGAAAATTGGAATAGCATTTTCTAATATATAATAGGGAGGACAGATATGTCAAATAGGGAGAGCAATTATAGTAGGAATGATGAAAAAGGTTGTTGGGAAGAGCAAAGGCATGTACATGAATTTGAATCAAGCGTGAAATTTGCTGAAGAAGACGAAGATAGGCATAATCACCGTACTGCGGGTGTTACTGGAGAGGCTATACTAGTTGGTGGCGGCAGACATGTGCATAGAGTACACGTAAATACAGATTTTTTTTGATAATCATTTTCATCAAATATGTGAAACAACAGGAATTGATGTTCCTATTCGTGGGACAAATAAACACATACATGTTATTAGTGGATGTACTAGCAGAAATGATGGACATTTTCATGATTTTCTTTTCACTACACAGATTGAAGCTCCAGCAGAATAACCTTTATAAAATAAAAATGCTATTTTAAGATGAGACTAAGCTATAAGCTTAGCCTTATTTTTTAGATATTTTGGAGTAGCTTTTTACCATCATTAGTTAATTGATACTGCCAAGAAGAAATGATTGCAAGACCCTTAAGTTGAATGAGAAGAGAGCTTGGTGTGAAATATAAAGATTTATCCCTTAGTTGTTAAAAGATATAATCCAATCTAGCATAAGGACAAAAAAATGAGATGATAAATTATAAATTATTCAAAATATGTTGACAAATTATTGTGAATTAAGTATTGTTTAAAAGAAAATATGCAAGTTTGGAGGATTATAGTGATGCAGGAAGCTTTGAAGTTTTGGGAGTACTTGGTATGCAATATATTTTTTGTTATGCTTTCAGCAATAATGATTTACTATTTTTTGAAATTTAATTTTAAACTTGAAAAAAGGAAAAACAGTTTATTATTTCTAGTTCTAAGCTTTGGCCTCGTTAATGGAATAGTTGCATCTTTATGGACAAATCTATTTGAAATTTCAACTGTTCTGTTACCTGTAAAACAAGTTTTACTTTTAGTTATAAGCGTAATCATTATCAGAATTTCACTTAGGGTAAACTGCCTAAAAGCCGCTTTGGGATTTGTTGTTTTTTTGCTAAGTACAGGAGTTGGTAGCGCCTTAGTTTCTCCTATATTAAATATCACAGAGGAAGAGGCGCTTTCTAACTTGTCTACTTATATTATTGCTAATATTATCATTTATGTTGTAGCAATTGTATTAATGGTTATTCTTCAGCTCGTAATAAAGCTAGTACAAAAAATAATAGGCAAAACTAATGATAAACAAGCGTCAGTGCATTAATTTCATTTCGGTAAGGGTAAGATGGATTTATTCGATTAATGCAGATGCTCAACAATGAAATGACACGAAACAATATAGAAAAGTATTTAGTCTTAGGGCTAGATACTTTTTTGTTTTATAGTTCAAACTTTCCCACTATAAATTATAAAACAAAACAAGTGTTAGTCCTTGAGTTGATTTATTCATTCATTCGTTTTCCGCGATGAGCTATGACATTTATATTGCCCCCAAACGATTTCTTAATGATGCCCAGAAGAAGAAAAGGTAAATATTTACAGAACTTGTTTTGTATAAATTGACTATGCAACTGGAAATTATAAACAAGGTGGTATTTCACTGCCAAAGCTTAACTTCTATAAATGAGTAAATGAGGGATTAATTTGAATGAGGCACTTGTAGTTTTAGTAAGAGGGATAATAGGTTTTGTAACACTTCTTATTTTTGCACGCTTATTGGGTAAGCAGCAGATCAGTCAGCTGACATTCTTTGACTATGTTTTGGGGATTTCAATTGGTTCAACTGCGAGTTCTTTGACTACTGATTTAAGTAGTTCAGCATGGCCACATTGGATTGGTATTTTGACTTGGACCATCTTAGTTTTGATCCTCCAATATATTACTTTAAAATCTCGAACTGCTTCAGACTACATTAGTGGTACGCCTATAGTAGTAATTGTAAATGGCAAAATCATGGAAAACGAGATGCGAAAAATGCGTTATACGATTTCGGACCTTTTAGAACAACTTCGTCAAAAGGATGTATTTGATATAAGTTATGTAGAATTTGCCGTATTAGAAAGTAATGGAAATCTTTCTGTGTTAAAAATGAGTCAGTATCAGACATTAACGCCTAAGGATATGAATATTCCAACGGAGTATGCCGGCTTAAGTACAGAATTAATTTATGATGGCATTATTATCGATTCTCATTTGGAACAGGTTAATCTAAGCCGTGGCTGGCTATTATCTGAGTTAAAAAAGAAGAAAATTAAAGATCCATCAGAAGTTTTTTTGGCCGTGCTTGAAACTTCAGGAACTCTTTATATCGATCTGATGAAGGACCATACTGAGAAG
>JAEXBC010000350.1 GCA_023457875.1 Bacillota bacterium
CATTTAAAGCATAACTAACAATAACCTTTTCACCATTAATGTTTGTTGTTTCTAGCGTCATATCCTGTCCATCAAGACTATTTTTTACAAATTCTAAGGAACTAAAATCTTCTTGGTTTTGTACATATTCGGCATTTGGATGAGCCAATACAGTCCCTTGTCTAGAAAGCACATAAACGTTTGTCCCTCCCTCTGAAAGCTCTGTAACCAATTCACTAACTCTTGTCAGCTCAATGCTTGCCTGTAATGCCCCAACGATATCGCCACGCATATTACGAACAGGTGCAGAGATAACGACATTCAACTTTCCAGTAACCTTTGAAAGAAGAATATCAGAAACATACCCTTCTATTCCACTCATCGCTTTCTGATAAAATTCTCTCTCAAGCACATTGGTTAAGTCATCATCATTGCTCTTAACGACTTGCTGTCCTTCAGCGTTGTCAAGAGCAATAATAAGTGCCGGATTGACTTTGGTGGCGTCAACCAGTATACTCTTCGCATTTTCTATATCAAAGTTACGAATAGCTGGTTGCTGAGCAACTGTATTTAAGGTTATAAAATTCTTCTTAAGAGCCCCACTTATTTCGGATTTTACAATTTCTAATTTGTTCCTACTTAGTTGATAGGTATCCTTATTAGAATTTGTAGTAAAGGAAAATATTGACACAGCTGAAAAAATTAATAATGGAATTAGGCTCGTAGTTAAGAGCATGGTGAATAATTTTGTTCTGATTTTCAAATTAATGCCTCCTCATTCTAGTTACTAAACGTTTACATAACGCCATATGATGTATAAGTACGACATTTGATTTGATTGATGTAGAACAGCTTCTCGTGGGTTTTTATTATCGACAATAAAAAAGTGGCTACGCCACGTTCAGCAACTTATAGTCTGCTTATCACTCTATAAGTTGCTTTTTGATTCTTTCTTCATTTTTTGATATACCTATAGTAGGTGATATTATGATTAAACATCCTACTTTTACTATTAAACAAATTCTTAAAGATTGTTGGATTGATTTTGTAAATTCTAATCCTCATTTCAAAATTCGTCCTATTGTATTCGAAGAAGTTAATAAAGTCATCTATTGTGGTGATTTTTCTCAAGGCCATGCTCTCTACCAGTGCTCTCATTGTGGCTCTATTCTTCATGTCCCTTTTCGTTGCAAGAGCCGCTTTTGTAACACTTGTGGTATGCAGTATGTTAACAATCGTGCCTTTAATCTTTCTAAAAAACTCATCAACTGCAAACACCGTCATCTTGTTTTTACTATTCCTTCTGAGCTTCGTTCCTTTTTTCGTATAGATCGTTCCCTACTTAACATTCTTTTTCAAGCTGTTTCTCAAACTCTTCTGTCTTGGTTTGCTTCTCAGAATAAAAATGAATGTTTCACTCCTGGGTTTGTTTCTACTTTGCATACTTTTGGTCGTGATCTCAAATGGAATCCTCATATTCATACACTCATCACTGAAGGGGCTTCGGGTAATCTTACTGTTTGGAAACATTTTAAGCATTTTCCTTATTCTATGCTTCGTCGTCGTTTTCAAGCTACTTTACTGGACCTCATGGAAAAATCTATTGGTCCCTCTTTTTATATGTTAAAAACTTCCCTTTATTACTCCTATAAAGAGGGCTTTTACGTTTATGCTAAACCTAATCCTCTTTCTGATACTAATAAAGCTATACAATATGTTGTTCGTTATACTGGTAGACCTGCCATGGCTCAATCTCGCATATTAAACTATGATGGTCAAACTGTTACTTTCTGGTATCAACGTCATGAAGATAATAAAAAAGTGATAGAATGCATTCCTGTTTTTGACTTCATTAAACGGCTTATTGTTCATATTCCAGAGAGTCAATTCAAGACTGTTCGTTATTATGGCCTCTATGCTAAAAAGCATAAATTCAGTCACCTTCTCTTCAAGATATTACCTAAAACTAAACGCCTCTTCCATAAGCGTTATTCTCATTGGCGCGAACGTATTCTATTATCTTTTGGCTATGACCCGCTTAAATGCATCTGTGGTCATATCATGGAATTAGTTGATATTTTTTATCCACCTCATTTGTCGTATAATTCTTCTTGAGATATATTTTCTTGAATACATAAAAGGAGGATTTTACTTTGGATATTTTAGAAGGTTTTACCGAAGATGATAATCTTATTGAATTTGTTTGCACTAAATGTGGCTATCACCTATTAGTCCCAGAATTTATTGTTCAAGAACTTGAAGAAGATAATATTTTTAATGGTCTTCCTAGTTCAACCCCACCTCAACCATTTTGCCAAAAATGTGATGGAACAATGACACCTGTTTTATACACAGGTATTCAAGGCATAACTTATGAATATAAAAAATAAAATTTTCTATTCATAGGTTTATTTGGTATGCCAACTTTTAAGCATTGATATATCATATCAATCATTTTTATTATCTAGGAAAGTAGAACTTTCCTAGATAATAAGAACAATAGTGGCTATCGCCACGTTATTATTTTCAACTTGTAGTCTTCTCAAGACTCCAAGTTGATTTTTTTTAGATTTTGTTGTATACTATAAACGTGCATAAATGAACCCATTTAATTGCCAGTGAAGATGAGGAATAATATTCCAATTCTAGAGGGCGTAACTTATCCTCATGCAACATTTCTATTTTTTAAAATATCTTGAAGTTGT
>JAEXBC010000351.1 GCA_023457875.1 Bacillota bacterium
GTCCTACCCTTTCTTTTGAAATCTCTCTCGTCTGCTTAGACTATTCCATTAAGTGGCATGAGCTGCTACTAGAAGACTATGACAAAGTCGTAGAAAATAGCAAACAACAAGAAGCCTTTATTAAAAATTTTGACTTCTATGCTTTAGATGAAAAAACTTCTACCTTATTTGCTTGTAGTCTTCATCAAGAACAAACGGACAGTTTACTGCTACGCTATACCCTGGCTCCTCATACAGCAGCGACATATCTTTTAGGTTTTTTCACTTTCAACTTATGTATCACTTGCCTTCAAATCTTACTTACTAGTTTATTACTTTTTGCTTTCCACATCTCCTTAGCATTATCACTACTATCTTTCTTAGGATTAGGACTAATACTCAGTTTTATCTGCTCCACCTTAGCTATGTTCATTGTTAGTATTACTTCTAGCGATTTATCAGCTAGCACATTGGCTTCAAGCCTGGGCCTTCTTCTTTCTCTTCTAGGTGGTAGCATTATTCCTTTAGAGAAAATGCCTCCGTTTTTTCAAGCTGCAAGCAATCTTAGCCTAATCAAATGGGTGATTCATATGACTAATGCATTATCCAAAGAGGCCTATAACACAGCCATCTTTTTCCCTATATTATATGTTTTTGTAATCAGCGCCTTGATTTTGTTTCTTTCACTAAAGATAAGTCAAGCTAAATTTCACAAAGAGCCTACCAATCATTATCATCAATATCAATCAGACTATGTCGAATTAGTTTAATGGAAAAATGCTTTTCTTACAGAAAATAAGCCGATTTAGGCATCAAATCACCTAAATTCGGCTTATTCTCCGATCTATGATCTAATATATGATTGTCATTCATCTAACATACGTTTATTCAAACACCTTGAGTTTCTTTGCCCAGTAAATAAGTTCTTCTTTTGTCAGTGAACTGTTTTTAACATAAATATCACACAAGGTTTTCCCTTTAACAAATTCTATAATCTTCATGGCACCCTTTTCAACATATATGCCTTCTACATCGTTGATGCGTACTTTTTCATACCCAAAATCAAGGGATTCTTGCAGCGAACTGGCTGGTCTACTTTCTACAAGCACTTCTTTTCCTTCTACTAAATAAATAAGTTCTATCTTAGCATATAGCTCATTACTGACTTCAATATAATTGGCACTCTTTAATTTAGTAAAATTATTCTCTTCAAGATGCATAACTGGTACTTGAAGGAGCTGAACTGCCTCCTCAAGTGAAACCTCTTTTTTTACTTTTTCTAGGTTTTCGCTTAATCTAACTACCTTGGCATCTTGAGGTATTTCCATGATAAACTTGTTTGGGTCTACTTTTTTATTAATCTCAAAATACTGATATTCTGAGATATTTGTAAGATTTCCTATTACGTATTTCTCTTTTACAATCATCCAACTATCTTGGTCAATCCATAATTCTACGTATCCTTTCGCTTCATTGCCCGCCTTAGGCTTTGCAATAAGGTGCTGAGTGGTATATCCATTTAAGTTTTTATTGTCTTCAATAAACACCTCATGGGTTTTACTTATATCACTTATAGTTTTTAAGGCATATTCCTTAGGTCCCCCATAATAAATCACTCGATTAATGCCATCTAGTATAGCAGGATCCACTTCATCGGCTAATGAAATGGGTTTTATATGATAAATATCTGTATCAGGAACATAGGCTATAATTTGATTGTCATGATATACATCAATCTCCTCCGTAGCTTCATAATCTCCCTTTGCTAGTTCACTATTTAGTTCTTTCTTATATTTATCAGAAATATAAGCTTTAAACTCTATTCTGTAGTCTTGTCCTTCACCTTTCCATTCCTTAAAATTATATTCAAACAAAAGCTCATCATCTAGATACTGACTAGAAATTCCCTCACCGTAAAAGGAAGTGACTAACTCATCAGTTTCTATAAAGGTTTCCATGACATCGTCAACTGCCCAATTTCCACATCCTGTTAATAGAGATAATATAACCAATAAGGAGGTAGCATAGCGTATCATGCTTAAAATTCTTCTTTTCATTTTATGTTACCTCCCCACTACTTACTATGCCTGGTAGGTAACAAACCATTATATTGCCAATATTCTCTATCGGAATCATCTCTATGGCCCCGCCATGCTTTTCCATAATCATTTGACATATACTAAGTCCAAGCCCAGCGCCTTTGTGATCTTTTTTGCTACGTGCTTCATCTCCTTGATAGAAGGGTTTAAATAAATTATTTGCTTCCAGTGGTAAAATAGCATTACCTTCATTTTTTATCAAAATCCACATTCCTGGCATTTGATACTTCCGGAGGGCATTTTTGCATGGCTCCTCTACCCACTCTGGCAAACTTTCAAGACTAGAAAAAGCGCCCATCCAAATATGACCATTTTCGGGGGTATGGCGTATCGCATTGCTTACAATATTATCGATAACACGAGCCATATATTTGGCATTAACCTTGTAGTCTCCATTTACTTCTATAACTTGTTCTAATACAAGCTCCTTACTCTCACATATACCCTCTATCCCTGCAAATAACATATCACAGAACTCTTCACCTTCAACTTCTACTAACTCAATATCATACTCCATCGAAAGTAACTTATAGGTCAAAAAGTCGTCTAGCATATCCTTCATATAATCGCACTTGCTTAATACTGTATCTAAGGCAGCCTCATACTTTTCTCGCTCTGCAATATTTCCTAGCTTAATCATCTCTGTATAGGCACGAATAGCTGTAAGTGGCGTTTTTAAATCATGAGATATGGTGGCTATCATATATTCCTTGGCTTTCTGTTCTTCTGCCACCTCATTTTTACTTTTTTCTATTTCATCCTTCATATAATTAAAGTGATCGCAAAGTTCTCCAATTTCATCTGTTGCTTTATAATAGATATGTACATTCTCATCACCTTTTGCATAGTGATTCATACTTTGAATAACGTTTTTAAGGGGTTTGTTAAAACGCGTATTGAGTCTTTTAATAGTAAAGGCCAAAATAAGCACATTAACCATAATAAAACAGCCTACACTTAACAAGAAATTACGCTTTACAGTGGTGGTGAGGTTATCTCTAGGTATTGTAATCTGATAGAATCCAACAATCTGCCCCTCGCTAAAGACAGGCTTTTTCAAAACATCCGTTCTATAGGTGTGCTGTACGGTGTTCAAATTCTTATATAATTCATCTACCGATAACATATAGGCATAATGAGGAATAGAGGAGTAAATGGTTTTACCCTTTTGATTATATAAGATAACTTCTACATCTTCACTCTCTTCTATTTCCTTAAATGTTAACTTCCTATTAGGCTGGGTATAAAGTAGTGGATTATCTAGCATCTCTTCATATTTAAAAAGTTCAATATTAGCCGCTAAATAGTTCTTTACTTCTGTCCTTTTATTATATTCGTTATTTAGCTTATACAAAATGCCAATGGTGAGTATGGGTGTCAATAGGACTAACAAATGAGATACAATCAAATAGCTTTTTAGCTTCACTCAATTCTACCTCCTATAAACCGATAGCCAATCCCCCATGCTGTTTCCACGAATTTTGGGTTTTTGCTATCCTCCTTAAGCTTATTTCTGAGTTGTTTGATATGTACTGTAATGGTATTACTACTTTCAATGTCTTCTTCATGCCATATATGCTCATAAAGTTCTTTCTTAGAGAATGGGTGTTGAGGATTTTTAGCTAAAATTGTTAACAGTGCCCACTCTGTAGCAGTTAAACATAGCTCTTCTCCAAATAAAAAGGCTTGTTTTCGATTAAAATTAATACTTAATCCGTGTTCATAGGTATATATTTCCTCTTGATTCTGAGTCGTCTTTGTACGTTTATAACGTCTGAGCAAAGACTCTATTCTAGCTTCTACCTCTGGTAAGCTAAAGGGTTTCGTTACATAGTCATCTGCTCCTATTTTAAGACCTTTAATCTTATCCAGTTCTTTATTTCTGGCACTAAT
>JAEXBC010000352.1 GCA_023457875.1 Bacillota bacterium
CTTTGAACCTGTATATTTGATAATAGAATCAAGTCCTATCTTTAAATCAGCTGCATAGTAAGGAGAAATATCACATTTTACTCTGAGTTTAGAAGGATCTACAATCGTCACTAGCTTGTTACCAGCAAGAACTGTCATTCCTTCTTCTTCAGGCAAATAAGTAATAACGCCATTAATAGGTGCCACAACTTGTGTAGAAGCTTTTTCTAGATTGCTTTGGGCACTAAAGATTTGGCTTTCAAGTCTTTTAATCTCACTTTGTTTTGAATTAATAGCTTGTTGCTTATCAGAATCCTCTACCTTATTGAGTAAAACATCTAAAGAATACTTTGCATTTTCAATTTGTAAGTTAAGTGCATCTAAATTAGCTTTTGCTAAACTAATGCTTGCTTCTTTTTGCTCAATATTTTGCTTTATTTGAGTTACTTTATTTTTTAAATCATCTACTTCCTTTTGAGAAGTTAAGCCTTCAGCAAAAAGCTCCTCACTAGCAGTAAGCTGCGCTTTGGCATCCTTCAAATCTGTTTTTAAATTTTCAATAGCTACCTTTAAGTCTGTGATATTCGTTTCTGTTTGCATCTTTTGATTTTTATAGCCTTCAAGGGTCGCCTGAGCTGATAAAATCTTTCCTTTTGAAGTCGCGCCCAAAAGGTCATCTAAACCTTCCTTAGCGGCATTTAACTGACTTTGTAAGGCTTCTAGTTCTTTTTGAGTAACCGTTTGCGCCTCTTGATCTAAAATCAAAATAACGTCCCCAGCCTTAACACTATCTCCAACCTCTTTTACTAAGGTATCCACCTTATTGGTTGCATCTAAGTAAATTGTCTTTGTATTTACGGCTTCAAGCTTTCCACTAGAAGATATTTTGGCTTCAATATTTTGTCTTTTAACCTTTTCTACTTCTACACGAGGCCCTTCTTTATATCCACCTATTGTTTCCTCAACTTGAGGTTTATTCATGGCTGCCGCGCCTATAAATATCCCCATGATGACTACTACCCCAATTATGATATATTTCTTTTTGCCTTTCATAAGATCCTCCTTTTGCTAATTCAATAAAGCAAATTCTATTCATATTTTTAATTAATATGTCTACATACAATCTTATTATAATGAACAGATATGTAATTTCAATAAATTATCATGAATTTATAAAAAACTTATAAATGGCTGTACGCCTATTATATGGAAGACAGCTTTTCTAATCTAGACGAGTCATATTTTTGAAAATACATCATATTTTATAATAAGCACTACTTAAGGAGGCCATTATGAAGCATCTTACAAAAAGCTCAACCATAGATTATCATCGCATTTATAATGTTTTGTTATTAAATATTACTGTTTTTCTTTTGTATGTCCTTATTAACTTTTTCCTTCCATACGCGCTTTTTATCTCTTATTGGTTTCTTGCAATTGGTATCTTTTATTTACTTGTCTATTTTTTTAGCAAGCTTCGCCTTCATTTAGTCCTTGCACTAAGTGGAACCATTCTTTCCATTTTACTCGCCTTAGCCTTCAATTACTTTTAAAAAAGAGCTACCATCCATATAGATGATAGCTCTTTATACTATTTAAGGTTTGCTTTAGCTGTGTCAACTAATTGTGTGAAAGCAGCTGGATTTGTAATTGCTAATTCTGATAACATTTTTCTGTTAATGTTAACATTCGCATTTTTTAAACCATTCATAAAACGACTATATGATAATCCATTTAAACGAGCTGCAGCATTGATACGTGCAATCCATAAACGTCTGAATTCTCTTTTTCTTAATTTACGACCTACAAAAGCATAGCTTAATGATTTCATTACAGCTTGTTTAGCAGTTCTAAATTGTTTTGACTTAGCTCCTCTATAACCTTTAGCTAGTTTTAATACTCTATTACGTCTTTTTTTAGTAGACATTCCGCCTTTAACTCTTGCCATTGTCTTAACCTCCTATCGCTATCTTATAAATATGGTAAAATTGCCTTCATTTGTTTTACATTGGTGCTATCAACAAGACCAGGTTTTCTTAAACCACGTTTTGTCTTTGCAGATTTTTTTGTTAAAATATGTCTTTTGTATGCTTTACTACGTTTTAATTTCCCAGTACCTGTAACTTTAAAACGCTTTGCAGCTGCTCTATTTGTCTTTAATTTTAATTTAGCCATGATGAAGTTCCTCCTTATTCATTTGATTGTTTTATCAAAAGGTAACTATTTTGGTGCTACCACGATAACAAGTGCTCTACCTTCTAATTTAGGTCTTTGTTCTGCAACTCCTACCTCTTCAACTAAAGCAATGGCTTGTTCAAGAAGTTCATTTCCTTTATGAGTATGCATCATTTCACGCCCACGAAATACAACTGAAATTTTAACTTTATCCCCTGCTTTAAGGAATTTTGTTGCATTTCTCATCTTCGTTTCAAAGTCGTGCTTTTCAATGCTGGCAGAAAGTCTTACTTCTTTAACGCTAACTGTTTTTTGTTTTTTACGCGCATCCTTTTCTTTCTTAGCAGCATCAAACTTGTACTTGCCATAGTCCATAATTTTGCATACTGGTGGTTTTGCTTGTGGTGCAATTTTAACTAAGTCCAAGCTTTTCTCTGCTGCTAATTTTAGCGCTTCTTTGCTTGAAACAATACCAATTTGCTCTCCCTCGGCTCCTACTAGTCTTACTTCTTTGTCACGAATTTGTTCGTTGATCATTAAATCGTTAATAACGGGCACCTCCTAGATTATGTTTGCCTAAATATTTACAAATCACCCTTATGCGACGGGTGTATCGCTATTAATAGTATGCCACTTAAAGTATTTACCTACTATATAAATTAAAATAAGGTGGATAGCCTAAACTATCCACCTCAAAATCCATACTAAAAAAATCATTTATCTCAAATAATTAGTATGACCTTACGAACCATCTGTTGTAAGGTGAGAAGAATAGCTTCTACTTTATCGACAAACTATTGTCTTAAAACCTTACTTATCTTATCATACAGTATTTCATTTGTCAACGCATAAATGATTAATGCGCTCATTTTTTTATCAAGTGTTACTCATCATCGGTTCTTCTATTTTCTAGCCCATAAAATGCCTAGGCTTTAGCATCTTGTT
>JAEXBC010000353.1 GCA_023457875.1 Bacillota bacterium
GGACATGGACTCGATGGAATAGCGAATGCCTTGAGTACCTAATCCAGAAGCTTTCACACCTAAGAATGGGAAATGATCTGGACCTCTTTCAGTCTTATTATTTATCTGTACGGTACCTACTTCCAAACGATCTGCGATATAGAAAGCATCGTTAATGTTTTGTGTAAATACTGCACTTTGAAGGCCATATTCTGAGCTATTGGCAATCTCAATTGCTTCATCTTTGCTCTTTACCCGCATAATAGGGAGCACTGGTCCAAATGGCTCTTCCCAAGCAAGTCGCATATCAGTGGTCACGTAATCAAACAGGGTTGGCTCAATTAAATTACCTTCTCGGCTGCCACCTGTTACTAGCTTACCACCCTTTGACTTAGCATCTTCAATTAATTCCATAACAAAATCAGCTGCTTTTGTACTAATAAGGGGTACAATGTCCACATCACCATCGGTAAGAGGGTTTCCAATCTTAAGGTTTTTCATTTTTTCTTTGATTTTCTCAACTAACTGATCAGCAACCTGCTCCATTACCAGAATACGTTTTACTGCTGTGCATCGTTGCCCAGAGTATGAGTAGCCACCTGCTACAATATTATTAGAGGCTAAGTCTAAGTCTGCATCTTCTAGTACGATGGCGGCATCCTTACCACCAAGTTCCATTAAGAGAGGAACCATACTGGTTAGTTTTGAGATTCTAGAGCCTATCTCAGTACTTCCTGTAAAATTAATAAAATTAATCTCAGGATGGGTAGTTACATAATCACCAATTTCACCGCCTCGACCGGTTATTGTATTCAGTACTCCAGCAGGAACGCCGGCATTTTCAAACACCCTTGCTAAATAAAGTCCACACAAGCTTCCCTGAGTTGCTGGCTTTAAGAGGATGGAGTTACCTGCCATTAATCCAGGAGCAATCTTAGATGCTGCAAGGTTAATGGGATAGTTGAAGGGGGATATGGCAAGGACAACACCTAATGGTTCACGACGAACGATGGAAACCTTATTATTTTTAAATCCAGGGAAACTATCTCCTGGTATACTTTCACCAGATAAATTCTTTGCGGTATCTGCTGTAAACTTGATAAAATCTGCTGTACGGGCAACCTCTGCTCTAGAGCTTTTCATATCCTTTGCAATTTCTCTCATCATAAGCGTGGCTAATTCTTCGGTTTGCTCTAATAAGATTTCCGCAGCGCGGTATAAGATTTCTGCCCGCTTCTCAATGGTGGTTAATCTCCATTTTTGCTGAGACATCTTTGCAGCGTGCATAGCACAATCCACTTCCTCCTTAGTCATGGCTGGTATACTGCCAATTAGTGATTGATCCAGTGGGGAATATATAGGGATATAAGCATCCTCTTTGCTTATGGTCCATTCTCCGTTTACTAAGTTTTTGTATCTGTTCTGACTATCCTTAATTAATTCAAACATGTTAACTACCTCCTTCTTTTTTATACTGTTGTGAAGTAATTATCCAAACATTTAGTCTGCCAATAAACTCATTTTATCTTAATTGCAATCAAAAGGCAAAGCTCAGTATTATGATGAGTTAATTTGTTAGTTACTATTCAATGAAGCGTTTATGATACTTATCTACTATTATACTTTATCTTAGTTATATTAAAAAATATGTTGCACACGCAACATATTTTTTTTTATTGTATGATATTCTATTGATAGAGAAAAGGTATCTTTAGTCTTTTTGATAAAAGAATTAGAATAGATGGTGTGAGACTACTTGTTCGCCATTGCAACTAAACTATAGTATACTTGGCTCATGTGTGGATATTTTTTTGAGATGTTGAATCGAGGTGAAAGGATGATATTAAAAGCTGGAACAAGAGGAAGTCGTTTGGCATTAACCCAGACTGACCTTGTTATTAAGGAACTTCAATCTATTGATCCTTCAATTGAAGTAGAAAAAATAATCATAAAAACTAAAGGAGATCTTATCGTCGATAGAAGTCTAGATAAAATAGGTGACAAAGGGTTGTTTGTAGATGAAATTGAGGAGCAACTAAGACAGGGAAATATTGATATAGCCATTCATTCAATGAAAGATTTACCAACGCAGAATCTGGATGAGTTTATTGTACTGCCAGTGTTACAACGAGAAGATTCTAGAGATGTTTTAATAACCAAACATCAAATCAATTCCCTCGAGGAGCTTCCGGCTGACCCCATCATTGGAAGCGGAAGTAAAAGAAGAAAAGTACAAATTCAAGAGCTTATTTCAGATGTGGTAGTTGTTCCGATTAGGGGAAATGTTGAGACTAGAATTAAGAAAATGTTTGAACAAAATATGGATGGCATTATTTTAGCAGCTGCAGGTATAAATCGGCTGGGTATAAAAAGTACACAGGAGTATCAAGTTATCCCCCTCAATTTTCAAGAAATAATTCCGGCTCCTGCTCAGGGAATATTAGCATGCCAGATCTCTAAGGAAAAACCCGAGGTGATTGCAATGATAAAAAAATTAGTTCATCAGCCGACGATGTATGCCGCAACTGTAGAACGAAC
>JAEXBC010000354.1 GCA_023457875.1 Bacillota bacterium
GCAGATAGCATTATAGATATTAATAATCGTTGGAAAAACCGTTCAAAAATAGTGTACGAGGTCATAAAAAAATATGATTGTGATGTGATTGGCCTGCAGGAAGTAACAGATAGGATGTTTGAGGATATTCATGACAATCTAACAGCCTATCAAATTATCGGTGAAGGAAGAAGCAGAAAATATTTTAACGAAAGAAATAATATTGCAGCTAAAAAAGAGTATAGCTTATCTGAGAGAAGTACCTTTTGGCTTTCCAGTACACCAGAAAAAGTAGGAAGCTCTATTTGGTATTCTCTATTTCCACGTATTTGTACGACAGCTATTGTTGGGTTTAATAACGGAATCAACGTAAGAATATATAATACCCATCTAGATTGCCTTTTACCTTATGCAAGAGAATATGGACTGAAGAAGATTTTGCAGTATATACAGGAGCAATATGAAAAGGAAAAGTTACCTTGCATTTTAATGGGAGATTTTAATGCAAGCCCAAAGAGTAAACTTATAAACGGGTTGTCTACTGGTATGTATAATGACAGACACCTTGTCGCTGTTCAAGACTCTAAAAAGGAATTATACAATGAAGCAACGATGGGACATTTCAAAGGGAAAACATCAGGAATGCATATAGACTATATTTTTGTGTCAGAGGAATTTGATATTAAGGATGTGGAGATTGTGAGATATAATCAAAAAGGAAAATATCCTTCAGATCACTATCCCATTGTTACAGAATTAGGGTTATAATAATAATTAAAAAGCAGCCTTTTTATAGGGGGTGAATTAATTTTTAACGTAGCCTTTCAAAAGTGGCTTAAGTCAAATGGTGATAAGACATATAAGCAGGCCATAGAAGCTTGGTATGATATTTTAAAAGCTAAAAAGCAAGGAAAAGGAACGAGTCAAATTAAGGACGTATTCATTAATAAGTAGGTGAAAAATCGTGAGTTTAGTGATTGAAAATGAAGATGAGTTTAATGATATGGTCATTAAAGACTGTATGATAGAGAATTCAGATGCTTGTCATGTCATTTTTAATGAGGTGACTTTTAAGAACGTAACTTTTATAGAAATTGATTGGAAATCAACTCAGTTTATTCATGTGCGCTTTGAAAACTGCGATCTTTCAAATATTAATATTGAAAAAGGGGTCTTTCACTATACAAGTTTTGAAAAGTGCAAGCTGATAGGAACACACCTCATGGAAGCTTCTATGAGGGAAGTAAGCTTTAATGAATGTCAATGCGATTATCTGGTCATTGGAGAAAGTATGCTAAAAGAAGTTGATTTTCATGAGTGCAAAATGAACCAAGCGGCTATTAGCTTGTGTAAGCTAAGTCATACAACCTTTGATCATTGCGATATGCAACTTATTGAGTTTAGTAACACTAAGTTAAAAGGAATTGACTTAAGTACTTGTATTATTGATGGAATCAGTATTAGGATAGAAGATATTAGAGGAATGAGTATATCCTATTTCCAAGCGGTGGAGTTTGCCAAGATGTTGGGGATGAATGTGGTAGAAGAAGCTGAGAACTAAGGAAAAATTTTGTTAATAGAGCTTCAAAAGTAAAAGGTTATATGGGAGGAGCAATGAGTAAAAAAGCTGTTGTGACAGGAAACTTAATTAAAGAAATAAATCACAAAAAAATATTGCAGTTAATTGGCAGAGGTGAGTGCTTAACAAAACTTGATATAGCATATGCATTAAATATAAGTATTCCAACAGTAGCAACTAATATTAACGAATTAAAAAAGGCCGGCATCATTGATGAAATTGAGTCTCAAATTTATACTGGTGGCAGAAAACCAAAGGTGATTAAACTTATTCCTAATGCAAGAATATCATTAGGAGTAAGCATTACAAAGTATAGAATATCGGTCATAGGACTGAATTTACTCAATGACATCGTCATAGATTATGAGGTGGAGTTTGAAGGGAAGGAATTCGAAGATTATATTATAAAGGCAAAAAAAGTTATTGAACAAGCCATTCAGGAAATAGGGGCTAAGCCATGTAATATTTTAGGGGTAGGGTTAGCCATACCTGGGATCATCAATAAAGAAAAGGGTATTATTGAACAATTAAACATAGGTAATAAGATTATTGAGCTTCAAAGTATATATGATGCATTTGGATATGATGTATACATAGAAAATGAGGCGAATTTATCTCTATTAGCAGAAAAGACAATGAGTGATGGAGAAGCAGCTCATCACTTGATTTATATTTGCATCAACGAAAGTATAAGCGGTGGCATATTTATTAATGGACAGTTATTTACTGGAACCAATGGAAGAGCAGGAAACCTGGGACAGATGCGTCTATTAGAAAAGGAAACAGGCACAGCCTATAAGGTGGAGGACTACATCTGCGCGCGTAGTTTAGTGGCTCGCTATAAACAACGTACAGGTGAAAACATAAAAAGCTTTTTAAAGTTTGAGAAACTATTTCAGCTCAATGATAAGGTAGCCCATGAGATTTTAGAGGAAGGCATTGAAGTATTGATGATGACCATTTATAACCTGACGATGGTGCTAGATATTCAAAGGTTAATCATTGGGGGCAAGGTGGGGCGATTAATTAAAAGTCAAACCACAGCGCTACAATTAATTGTAAATAAGTATAATGAGATGATGGAAAGGTTAGATCTAGATATCACCTTTTCAGAAATCAAAAATACCATGACAAAGGGAGCAGCGTTATTACCTCTGATGGAATTCTATAAATGTATAGAAAACGAGAAATAATCTACCATTAAGTATTTACAAATAACTTTATAAAACTCATTAAAAAAGGACTTGATAAAAAGTCCTTTTTTAATGACAACAAGATTTATCAAGGTAGATATATACTAAATAAATAATCTTAAGAAAACTTAATAGATATTGGCTAGGGGTCTTAAGAAATATAGGTTATGCTCATTATAGAGTAAAAAAGTGAGGAGAGGGACTAATGCCAAGAAGAGATTATCAAAGCTATAATATTCTTCCAAATGAAACAGAAGATATCCAGCCAATACATAGCCAAGTACAAGAACAAGAAAGACCTCAAGGTATGCAGATGCTATCTAAAGACAGTGAAACAGATATTGTTCCAGAAAAGCAAGCGCATCAAAGTTGTGAAGAGGATATAGATAACAAAGATAAAGAAGTGAATAGTGAAGATGCAGAAAATGATATAGAAATGGCAGACACACAGCTTGAAAGTAACCAAGACAATGAAATGGTTCAAGCATATGTAGGTGGACAAAACAATGAGATAGCCAAAGCTTATATAGGGGATCAAGGCAATGCAATAAACAAAGCTCATATAAGTGACCAAAGTGATGAAGTCGACAAAGTCTATGTAAGTGAACAAAACAATGAAATAGGTAAAGTTCGTGTAAGTGATCAAAATAATGAGATAGATAAAGCTTTTGTTAGTGATGAAATCAATAAACTAGGCAAAAGCAGTGTAAATGACCAAAAACATATAATAGATAAAACCAATGTATATGGTCAACCAAAGGCAATTCATTATCAAGATAAACCTAGCAAAATACAAGATGTGTCTATAGAAGACATGACCTTTGCTGAATATAAGCACAACTATTTGAGAAAAGATAGAGGCTTTATTTTAAAATGGATATTAAGATTAGCAAAGGCCATTTTGCTACTTATGCTTCTTCCCTTTTTAGCTGTGGTAGTAGGAATGATTATAGCTATTTTCGGAGGCCTTATAGCAGTTATTGCTGCTTGTTTTGGAGCGGGTGTATTGATCATGATTACAACTAGTTTTTTTGTAACACAGATTAGTGGTACGGTGATTCTATTGGGAATTTCCTTAAGTATTACAGCTGTTTCACTGGGCTTGATATTAACCCTAATATTCGTTTTATTAGTTAAAAAGCTACTAGGATTTGCTATTAGGCATAAGAGAATGAAAAGGGTAGTAGCTTTTAAGGAGGGAAAATAGGTATGAAAAAAATGTTAGTGATTCTATCTATTATGTTTTGTATAGGGGTTATAACAAGTGCAATTCTAGCAGGATATATTTACTATAATGAATTAAAAACATATACTGATTATGACAAGCAGGATCTTAATAATAGTGCGCTGGATAATGTATATATTGACTCCGTTATTCCAATTCAAATTGAGCAGACTCAAGGAAATGGATACGTGGAGTTTTCTCAAACCTATGTAGATTTATTAGGCTTTGCTCCGCAGTATCAGCTAAATATTACAACCAAAGGAAAAGATAGTTATATTAAGCTGATACAAAAGAAAGAAATAGGATTATGGTTAGGGATGCAAGATAATACGGCACGACTCACCATTTACCTGCCACAGAAAGCTTATGAGACACTACGTATACATAATGAAAGAGGATATTTTCAGCACTATAGTGAAGAATACGTGCTAAGTTTAGAAAACATAGATATTGCAAATCTTAACATTGATATTCACGCAGCAGATATAAGATTAAAGGGAAACTATGATCATGTAGAGGTGGATATGAACAGGGGTAGTTTAGAAATGCAATCTGATAGCCCCGCTGAATTAGAGGTAGATGGTGATATTAAAACTAATTTGCTAGGTGAATACAAAAATATTTCATTAATTAATCAAAATGGTAATCGTGTTGATATTAATACAAGTAAACCCACTTATTTAAAGATAAGAGGTAATAACTTAGAGATTAAAGCTAGGGGGCAATATGATAAAATAATGATAGACGGTTATCAGAACATGATTGATGCTAAGTCAGATAGTATTTGTAAGCTCAGTATTGAAGGAGAAAATAACAACATTACGGCAAATGGCGCATTTAAAGAAATGACTTTTGATACGAGTTCAAGTGAAATTGACCTTCAAGCTACGGTTATTCCAAGGTATATCAAAATATTTGGGGAATATTTGGACACGGTATCCGTAACGCTGCCTTCTAATATTCCAGGGTTTGAGGTGAAATATGCCGTTAAAGATCAATACACAAAAGATGATATGGATGAAGCGTATTACAATGAGGCATATTTATCAGAAATGGAAAAAACTATTTTTAGTGACTATTCTGTGACTCAAAATGTATCTCCAAGTGGTGAAGTGACCTATGTTTTTGGGGACGGTTCTACACCTATTTTGTTTAATTGTAATCCGCAGTTCGATTTAAAAGTAATTGACGGTGGATATAGTAGTCAAAAATAGATAGTCAATACCTAGGGTAATAGCTAAATTGATGTTTAGAGAAGGTGAAAAGTTGATTAAAATTAAAAAAAATCGAAGAGCAAATGATAAAGCCCGTAATCAAGCAAACCCAAAAGCAAATAATATAGCGAATGATAAACCTTCAATCCTCAAACAAATCAAAAGCATCTACATAAAAGGAAAGGCTGCAGTCATTAAGCATTTATGGTTAGAACTTCTAGCCATAGTCATACTAGCATTAGTTGCAGCAGGCATTGTATTTTTAATCGTCTCCTCCTTCATTAATAGAACGGACATGGGAACAAAAGAATACGTAACCTATACAGAGGGAAGAGAATATGTTGAGCGTGAGATGTTCAATATCGTAAGTCGCATCAATGAATTAAACGTACCTGAGTTAGGTGAAGACATAGACTACGAAGAATTAGAGCAAATGCTTAGAGAACTTTACGAGGAAGAGGCTTTATACGAATTAGAAAGAATAGTTAACCCGTTAAGTAATAGTGAAAAAGAGATAATGGAGACTATTGAGAGTGATTTATTTAAAGCGCTTTATACAGAGTTAATGGAGCTAGTGAGGTCAGACAAGTGGACAAAAGTAAATGCTAAGCAAGAAATTATGAACTACTACGAGAAAAAAGGAGTTAACACAGCGCTCTTAACAGAGAAAGGGATTGCGCAAATATTATCTGATTCATTAAATAATGGATTCTATTTGAGTGACTGTGAAACTTATTTGGTGGATGGAACGGGAAAAATTATGTATGAAGAGGGCGTGGTGGACAGCTTAAACTTGATTAAGGCCATTCAAAAAATCAATAATAGTGAAGGAGATGATAATAGTAGTAAATTTAAAGGAATTTACCCTGTCACAATAGACAATCAAGTATGTTATCTATATAATGAGTCAACCATTGAACCCTTTTATCATACTGTTCATACTGATTTGGGAAATGTACTTGGCTTCATTGCGGCAACGGGGGTATTTATTTTGATTATCTTTAGAGTTACCAGAGATAGGATTGCCTATATTGAATATCTCACCCAGTGTTTAGGGGAAATTTCAAAAGGAAACTTAAATTATCAAATAGAAGTGGTCGGATCTGATGAGTTAGCAGAAGTGGCGCAGTCTATTACCCATATGGAAAACGAACTACGGTATCAAATTGATGCACAAATTCAAATAGAAAAAAGCAAGAATGAATTGGTTACAAATGTAGCCCACGACCTTAGAACACCACTCACCTCTATCATTGGTTATATTGGCCTTGTAAAGGATAAGGCTTATGGCTCCCAGGAGGATGCCCAAAAGTACTTAGAGGTGGCATACAATAAGGCTGAAAATCTTAAGGTGATTATAGGCGACTTATTTGAATTAACAAAACTTCATCAACGTGCGGTAAAATTAAAAAAAGAAGTTATTTCTTTGGGAAATTTACTTAATCAATTAACGGAAGAATTGATGCCACTTGCCAATGAACGAAATATAGAGATTGAAAGGTATATAGATGCCAATGGGACTCAAGCTGAAGTAGATATTCCCAAAATAACAAGGGTATTTGAGAATTTAATAGAGAATGCGATTAAGTATTGTCCCAAGGATGAAACGATTTATATTGAATTACGTGCACGAGAGGATATGATTTATGTAGCAGTAAGCAATCCCTTTGAGAATATTACCGAAGAGGAAGTTTTAAAATTCTTTGAACGTTTTTATCGGGGAGACAAATCTAGAAATAGTCTAGCTGGAGGTAGTGGTTTAGGACTTGCTATCGCAAAAAATATTGTAGAGCTGCATGGGGGGCAGATTACTGCAAATATCAATAAAGATTTAATTAGTTTTAAGGTGACTTTACAAAAGCAAGGTCAATAATACTGCTATTGAGGTGAGAAAATGGCACAAGAAACAATACTCATCGTAGATGATGAAAAAGAAATAAGGGATTTGATTGAGATTTACCTTAAAAATGAAGGATATGTAGTAGAAAAGGTAACTACAGGCTTAGAAGCATTGCAATTAATAGAGGAAAAGCGAGTCGATTTAATTATACTGGATATTATGCTGCCAGTCATAAATGGCATAGATGTTTGTCTCAAAATAAGAGAACACCATAACACGCCTATCATTATGTTGTCAGCCAAGGTAGAAGATATCGATAAAATATTAGGCCTATCAGTGGGGGCAGATGATTACCTTGCCAAACCCTTTAATCCATTAGAGCTGATCGCAAGGGTGAAAGCGCAGTTACGTCGGTTCACAAAATTAAACCATACATATAGTAATCCTAAGGTATTAGAACAAGATAATCTTACCTTCAATCTAGAGATAGGAAAGGTCTATAAAAATGGAGAAGAAGTTAATTTAACACCTACAGAAATGAGCATTTTAAAATTGCTTTGGATGAATAAGGGAATGGTATTTAAGATAGAAACCATTTATGAGCGTGTTTGGGGACAAGAGTATTTTGATAATAATAATACAGTCATGGTGCATATTCGAAAGCTTAGAGAAAAAATAGAAGATAACCCAAGAACGCCAGATTACATCTATACAGTATGGGGCGTAGGTTATAAGTTTGGTGAATAGATTAAAAATAGTTAAAAAATAATAAAGTTTAGATAAAAAAATAATAAATTCACATAAAAAGATTGACAATAATAAAAAAAGGTAATATATTGCATATTAAAGTAATATATTACCTTTTTTATTGCTACATAAAGTATTACCGCTTTAATGCACAGGGGGTGTAAGTTTTATGAATACACAGAAGATAGATCATTTAAGAGATACTACTCCAGATAAGTTTATATTTGGGTCGATTCATGTACTTGCAAATAAAATTCAAATGCTTGCTGATAAGGGGCCAGGCGATATTAGCTTTAAGCAGTGGTTACTTCTGATTATGATTATGCAATTTTATGGTGAGGCGCCTACATTATCAGAGGTGGCAGAAGAGATAGGGTCATCAAGACAAAATGTAAAACAGTTAGCACTTAAGTTAGAAGCTAAAGGGCTTCTTAGGATTGAAAAGGATAAAAAGGATGCCAGAATTTTGCGCCTTCACATATGCGAGGGATGTGAGGAGTACTTCTCAGATCAAAGAGATTATCAGGAAAATTTCTTAAAACTCCTCTATAAAGATTTGACGTTAGAGGAAATTAGGGTGATGGCAAAGGGCATCTACAAAATGTCATGTAATATTATGGAAATGGAAAACTTAGTCAAACAAGGAGGAAGTATATGAAAACATTAATTGTGTATTTCACAAAGTATGGTGCAACTAAGGTATGTGCAAAGCGTATTGCAGAAGGAATAAAAGGTGAGGTCAACCTCATCAACATAAAAGAACAGCCTGATGTAAGTATTCAAGATTATGACAATATTGTTATAGGTTGTTCGGTATATGCAGGAATGCTTAACAAAAGGATAAAAAGTTTTTGCACGGTCCAAAGTGAGCAGTTAAAAAATAAACGGGTATTTTTGTTTTTAAGTTGTATGGATCAGACACAACTCGATGAATACGTGAAAGCTAATCTACCAGAAGTGTTAACTAGGCAGTTACTTGCAAAAGTATCTTGTGGAGGTGCCTTTTATTTTACAAAGATGAATTTTTTTGAGAAATTTATTATTAAAGCCATAACTAACTCCAAAAAACAACAGGCTGGACAGACACTATCAGTAGATACTAAAAAAGATATGGAAATGTTTGATGACGCTAAGATTCAAGAACTCATTAATAGGATCAATGAATAATCAAGTAGATTTAATCTTTTGATTAGAAGGAGATAAAACATGAAAAAGAGGAATAAAGGAATCATAATTGGGATAGGTGTTTTTTTAGTGCTGGGTGTTTTAATGATGCGTGGCGCTACAAAGGATATACCCACTATAAAGGCATTAACCATTAATCCAGTGGACATCACACAAATTGAAGATGGTGAGTATCAAGGCAAATATGAATTAGGTAGGTTTTTAAGTGAAGTTAACGTAACCATTAAGGATGGAAAAATAGTAGATATCAAGAGGCTATCAGCACCATTAGTAAAAGATGTAAGTGAAGAGTTGTTTGAAAGAATGATACAAGAGCAGCGTGTGGATGTGGATACAGTGTCAGGGGCTACAGCAAATTCTAAGGCAAATATGAAGTCAGTGGAAAATGCATTATGTCATCAAGAATAAGGGGGTAAACCATGAGCTTAGCAATATTAGATGGCACGAAGGGAAAGAGTGTGGTTTCTGAAGCATTAATAGAGAGCCTCAACGAAATAGGCGTAATTTATAAACATTTAGAACTGGAAAATATGAATATTAAACCCTGCAAAAGCTGCGGTGGATGTAATTATCAAACACCAGGAGAATGTGTATTAAAAGATGACACGCCACAGCTTATAAGGGCATATGTAAAAGCTGATCATATTATTACAGTAACGCCCATTTCATTTGGTGGCTATGCAGCTACTACTAAGAAAGCCCTTGATAAACTTGCTTTAACAGCTCTTCCTACCTTTATTACCTATAAAGGAAGATTGCAACATCCTTCCCGTTATCCAAAGGAAGATCAAAAAGCATCACCTATTAATCTGACGATAGCTGTTGTTCAAGGAAATTCCCCCTTACAACAGAAAAACTTTGAAAAGCTTATCAAGGCCAATAATGAAATCATGATGATTACCAATAGACTTATATTTGTAGACGAGCAAGATGACAAAGGTACTATGAAATCTCATATTTTAAGCGCTCTTAGGGAGGTGGAAAAGTGAAAAGAATCCTATTATTAAACGCAAGTCCTAGGCAAAAGGGTACTTCGAGGTGCATCCTAGATTATATGAAAAAGCAAATTGAGGCAAAAGGGCATACAGCGATAGTATTAAATCTTATAGATTTTTTTGAAGAAAAAATGCCATTTGAAGAACTCATACAAGAAATGAAAGCAGTAGATAGTATAGGGTTTAGTATATCTTGTTATGTGAATACGTTTCCCTATCCTTCGATTTGGTGTTTAGAGAAAATAGCAGATCTGATTGGAAATGAACTAAATGGGAAGAGCGTATTTGCGATAGCCCATGGAGGAATGCCTTATAAAGATGTTCATGAACCTTGTCTTATGGTATGTGAGTGCTTTGCTGAGCAATTTGGCATGACCTGGTTAGGGGGAATCATTAGGGGTCTTTCACCTTTGATAAATGGGAAACCTTTAGAAGAAGCAGGTGGATCAGGTAAAAAGCTCATCAAAGCATTGAACCTCATGATAGACGATGTCTTACAAGAAAGAAACATATCAGCCAAGGCACAAGAGGTGATTAAGCTTGGTATGCCCAGCATAATGAATTATCCAATGGTACTTATTTTAAATGCCTTGGGAAAAAAAGATAGAAAAGCTCGAGGCGTAGTTGACTTTGATAGAAAACCATATCTATAGGTAGAATTAAGCGTATAAGTCATTCATCCAAAGACTTAGTTTATACATACAAATGATTTATGGATATTTAAGTTCAGCACTTACCTCCAAAAATCTGTAAAAAGATATAAAAACAGTTGACTTATCCGTGATAATACTGTAACATTATACGAGTCGGTACTTTTATAAACAGTAACTGACTAAGCAGTGGAGCTTATTAAAAAGCTACAAATGAACTTTGAAAACAAAATAGTAACTATAAAACCAGTCGATTCATAGTTTCTTTTAAGGAACTTACAATCAGTACAACTTGTACTAAGTAAAATAGTCAGTAGTAGAGATACTACACGGACAAACTTTTATATGAGAGTTTGATCCTGGCTCAGGATGAACGCTGGCGGCGTGCTTAACACATGCAAG
>JAEXBC010000355.1 GCA_023457875.1 Bacillota bacterium
GCTTTAGGCTTTCTTATTGGCTATATTTTAATCAAAGGGATACCTAATCTTTCACCAGAACTATTTAGCTGGAAATATACCTCAGATAATGTATCTATGATGCCAGCTATTATTAATACATTAGTCATGACAGCAATCTCTTTATTTATCTCAGTACCCTTTGGTGTTTTTTCAGCAATCTACCTTGTGGAGTATGCAAAAAAAGGAAATAAACTTGTAGGCATTATAAGAATTACAGCGGAAACTTTATCAGGGATTCCTTCAATTATTTATGGACTATTTGGATTATTATTTTTTGTAAGTACTTTAAGCTGGGGTTATTCTATTCTAGCAGGTGCCTTTACACTTTCCATTATGGTACTACCTGTTATTATAAGAACTACAGAAGAAGCGCTACTAGCGGTACCTGACTCTTACAGAGAGGGTAGCTTTGGACTTGGAGCAGGAAGACTTAGAACAGTATTTCGCATTGTGCTTCCCTCGTCTGTATCAGGGATTTTAGCAGGTGTTATATTAGCAGTAGGAAGAATAGTAGGAGAGACGGCAGCCCTTATCTACACAGCGGGCACAGTTGCTGAGGTGCCTAAAGGATTGTTTGGTTCAGGAAGAACCCTTTCAGTGCATATGTATTCCTTATCTAGAGAAGGACTCCATACTGATAAGGCGTATGCCACAGCAGTAGTATTACTATTTATTGTGATAGGTATTAACTGGTTTTCTGGTTTTATAGCAAAGAAAATTTCGAGGGGATAGAAATATGGATAAATTTAAAATAGAGCATTTAGAGTTACATTATGGTGATTTTAAAGCCCTAAATGATATTAATTTGAATATAGGGTGCAATGAAATCACTGCCTTTATTGGACCATCTGGATGTGGCAAATCCACCTTCTTAAAATCTTTAAATCGTATGAATGATTTAGTGGAAGGGTGTAAAATTACTGGAAGTGCCTTGCTAGATGGGAAAAACATTTACGGCGATATGGATATTAATCTTCTTAGAAAGAGAGTAGGTATGGTTTTCCAAAAGCCTAATCCATTTCCTATGAGTATTTATGACAATATTGCATTTGGACCACGTACCCATGGTATGCGTTCGAAAGCAAAACTAGACGAAATCGTGGAGAAATCTCTTAAGGATGCAGCCATTTGGGAGGAAGTAAAGGATAGACTGAAAAAGAGCGCTTTAGGTCTTTCGGGAGGTCAACAGCAAAGGCTTTGTATAGCAAGAGCATTAGCCGTACAACCAGAAGTGATCTTAATGGATGAACCAACTTCAGCGCTTGATCCCATTTCTACTTCAAAAATAGAAGACCTTGTTATTGAACTAAAAAAACAGTATACCATTATTATGGTCACTCATAATATGCAACAAGCAACTAGAATATCTGATAAGACAGTATTTTTCCTTTTGGGTGAAATTGTAGAAGCAGGCAGTACTGAACAAATCTTTTCAATGCCTAGGGATAAGAGAACTGAGGACTATATTACAGGGAGGTTTGGATGATGAGAAATCGTTTCGACAGGCAGCTTAGTCAACTAAATAATGAGCTTATTCAAATGGGAAGTTTAATTGAACAGGCCATTAGTATGGCGATTAATGCAATGATGAATCAAGATATTGAAAAGGCAAAGCAAGCCATTTTATTTGACGAAGAAATTGATCATCAGGAAAAAGAAATTGAGAATTTATGTTTGAAATTATTATTAGAGCAACAGCCTGTGGCTAGAGATTTAAGGCTTATCTCAGCGGCGCTTAAGATGATTACAGATATGGAGAGAATCGGTGATCAAGCAGCTGATATCTCAGAAATCACCTTGCTTTTGGCAGGCACACCTTATATTAAGAATTTAGATGTACTTCAAGAAATGGCAAAAGAAACCACCGTTATGGTGGTAAAGAGTGTAGAGGCTTTTGTAAATAGAGACATTGATTTAGCAAATCAAGTGATTGATCATGATGATATTGTAGATGAGTTATTCTTGAAAATAAAGAAAGAACTGATAGTACTTATTAACCAGAACGCAGAAAATGGTGAGCAGGCTACGGATCTTTTGATGATTGGAAAATATTTTGAGCGAATTGGTGACCACGCAACGAATATTGCTGAATGGGTAATATTTTCCATTACAGGAAAGCATGATGGAGAAAATTAATATATTAACGTCTTTATATGTATTTTACATGAATTTTACATTGTGACTCCATACATTTTACATCTATCCTGTACGATAATCTTGTTTGAATAAAAATTAATTATTTTATCACGAGATAGGAGTAGAAAATGGACTTATTTAGTGTATTGGCAATGATTGGTGGTTTGGCATTATTTTTATATGGAATGCACCTTATGGGTGAAGGCCTTGCGAAGCTATCTGGAGGAAGATTAGAAAAAATATTAGAAAAGCTTACATCTAACCCTATTAAAGCAGTAGCACTTGGAGCAGCGGTAACAGCTGTTATTCAGTCTTCATCAGCAACTACTGTTATGGTAGTGGGGTTTGTGAATTCTGGCATTATGAAGTTATCACAAGCTATAGGCATTATCATGGGTGCCAATATTGGAACAACAGTTACGGCATGGATTTTAAGTTTATCGGGTATAGAAGGCGATAGCTTTTTCATTCAACTACTGAAGCCAACCTCTTTTTCACCTATTTTAGCTATGATAGGTGTTGTTTTCTTGCTTTTTTCCAAGAAAGAAAAGAAAAAAGATATAGGTATGATTTTAATTGGGTTTGCCATTTTAATGTTTGGAATGGATGCCATGAGTGCTGCAGTAAAGCCGCTTGCAGATGTTCCAGAGTTTACAAATATTTTAACGATGTTTTCAAATCCTATATTCGGAATGTTGGCAGGTGCTCTTCTCACCGCTATTATTCAAAGTTCATCTGCTTCAGTAGGTATTTTGCAGGCACTTTGTTTAACGGGGTCGGTTAGGTATAGTGCAGCTTTACCTATTATCATGGGACAAAATATAGGAACATGCATTACAGCAATACTTTCTAGTATTGGAACCAGTAAAAATGCCAAAAGAGCTGCTTTAGTGCATTTGTTTTTTAATTTAATTGGTACCACGATTTTTATGGTTGTATTTTATTCTATTAACGTATTTGTTCACTTTGATTTCTTAGACAACTTTGCAAATGCAGCTGGAATAGCTGTTATTCATACAACATTCAATATAACTGCAACTTGTCTTTTGTTACCATTTGCAAAGTATTTAGAAAAACTATCTTATATTGCTATTAAAGAGGACAAAGAGGACAATGCTAAGTCGAACAATGATGATGAGCTACAGGGCTTAGATGTTCGCTTTTTAGAATCACCTTCTTTTGCAATTACCCGTTGTAAAAATGTAGCGGTTAAGATGGCAGATATGTCAAAGGAAGCATTGTTTACTGCAATTGGTCTTTTTTCTGACTTTGATCTTGAAAAAGTAAACCAAGTGACTAGTTTAGAAGCAAAAGTGGATCACTACGAAGATGAACTAGGTGCATATTTAGTGAAATTAAGTAGTAAAAATTTATCTGAAAAAGATAGCCGTACCTTATCTATGTTACTTCATTGTATAGGAGATTTTGAGCGTATTTCTGACCATGCAGTAAACCTTATGGAAACAGCAAAAGAGATGTACAACAAAAAACTTGAATTCTCTGAGAAAGCAGCGCAAGAAATTAAGGTGCTTTCAAGGGCTGTTACAGATATCGTTAACAAGTCCTATGAAGTTTTTGAAAATGAAGATCAAGAGCTTGCTTATACAGTTGAACCATTAGAAGAGGTTATTGATTACTTAAATGCTAAGCTTAAAAAACGTCACGTGAGACGTCTAAGAGAAGGCAAATGTACGATTGAACTTGGTTTTGTATTTTCTGATATTACCACCAACATGGAAAGGGTGGCAGACCACTGTTCTAATATAGCTGTATGC
>JAEXBC010000356.1 GCA_023457875.1 Bacillota bacterium
GAGAAGGACGGTGGTTTAGGCTACATATATTTTGGTAATCTTGAAGACCAAGATAATACACCAATTAAAGAGGATTTGTTAAAGAAAAATCTTGAAAAGCGTGGATACAATAAAGAACAAATTTCAAAGGCAGTAACTGAACTTATCTCAAAGGCAAGCAATCAGGTGGGCAGCCTTTATCAAATTAATAAGGAAGTTTATTCTCTTCTTCGTTATGGTAAGCAAGGTGTTAAAGATGAAAACAGAAACCGTAAAACTGTGCATTATATCGATTGGGAGAATGTAGAGAATAATGATTTTTATGTTGCTGAAGAAGTAAGCGTACTTTGTTTTAATCAGACAGAAAGAAAACGCCCTGATGTGGTGCTGTATATAAACGGCATCGCTCTTGCTGTATTTGAGTTAAAGCGTTCATGTGTGAGTATTGGCGAGGGAATTCGTCAAAACCTTACAAACCAAAAGAAGGAGTACATTGAAAACTTCTTTAGCACTGTTCAATTAATTTTTGCTGGTAACGAGGCAGAGGGGCTTAAGTATGGTACTACCGAAACGCCAGAAAAGTATTTTCTTAAATGGAAAGAAGATATCAAAGCCACTGATGACCTTTCTGCAATTGTCAAGGATATTCAATCTAAAGAAAAAAATAAGCTAAGAGATGGTATAGTTTCTCTTTGTCAAAAAGAACGTTTTTTATCGTTGATTTATGACTTCATTATTTATGATGCTGGAGTGAAGAAGGTTACAAGACATAATCAATACTTTGCAAATATTGCTGCAAGAAAAAGGATTATTGCAAATGAAGGTGGTATCATTTGGAATACACAAGGTTCCGGTAAGTCATTGATTATGGTTTGGCTGGCTAAGTGGATTATTGAAAATGTGGCAGATAGCCGTGTAGTAATCATTACAGACCGTGACGAGCTTGATGACCAAATAGAGAGCCTATTTATTGACGTTAATGAGAAAGTTAAAAGAGCAAAGAGTTGCTCTGATATAAGAGAAATACTAAATAAGAATGATGATTCTATCATATGCTCTTTGATTCATAAGTATGGACACAATGCAGGTAAACAATCAGATGTGGATCAGTATCGTAAAGAGTTATTAAAGGACTTGCCTGCTGATTTTAAGGCAAAAGGAAACATTATTGCCTTTATTGACGAATGTCACCGTACAAACTCTGGGAAATTACATGAGGCTGTTAAAGTATTGATGCCTGAAGCAGTGCTTATCGGTTTTACAGGAACACCGTTACTTAAAAAAGACAAGAAAACTAGTCTTGAAACATTTGGATCATATATTCACACCTATAAATTTAATGAGGGTGTTGAAGATGGTGTTGTTCTTGATTTGCGTTATGAAGCAAGAGATGTTGACCAAGATTTATCCAATAAGGAAAAGGTAGATTTGTGGTTTGATAATAAAACCTTAGGTCTTACTGAAAGAGCAAAGACACAGTTAAAACAAAGCTGGACTTCAATCAATAAATTATATAGTTCAAGACAAAGACTTGAGAAAATTGCTGGTGATATTATCTTTGATATGAATTTAAAACCACGCCTTAAAAATGAACGTGGAACGGCTATGCTTGTTGCAAACAGCATATACGAGGCTTGTAGATATTGGGATATCTTTACGAGCAATGGCTTTAATAAATGTGCTATTGTCACCTCTTACGAACCTTCAACCGCAAGTGTTAGAACGGCTACGAGCGACTTAAATCAAGAAGGTGAAGAAGAATATAAGAAGTCCATTTATGAGCGTATGCTTAAAGGTAAAAAGCTACCTGAGTTCGAAAAAGAAGTAAAGGAACGCTTTAAAAAAGATCCGGCTAAAATGAAGCTTCTCATTGTGGTGGACAAACTATTAACAGGTTTTGATGCTCCAAGTGCCACTTATCTATATATTGATAAATCTATGCGTGATCATGACTTGTTCCAAGCGATCTGCAGAGTTAATAGGCCGGATGGTGATGATAAAGACTATGGTTACATTGTAGATTATATGGACTTGTTCCGTAATGTACAGTTGGCAGTTGCTGATTATACAACCGAGGCTTTCGATAACTTTGATAAAGAAGATGTTGAAGGACTTATTAAGAATCGTTATGATGAAGCCAAATCTGAAATGGTGGGTGCGAGTGCATCGCTTAAGGATTTGCTTGAAAATGTAAGTGATCCCAAAGAGGATACTGATTATATTGAGTATTTCTGTGGTCAGAATAGTGAGGATGATGAGAATATAGGACGTAGGGATATTTTGTATGCTCTTACTGCATCCCTGACTCGTTCCTTTGCAAATTGCTGCGATAAACTTGTGAGCAACTATGGTTATTCAGATAATCAAGTTAATCAGCTTAGAAGTGATATTTCTGGATATAACAAAATAAAAGAAATGATTAAACTTGCAAGTTGTGATTATATTGACTTAAAGCCTTATGAGGCTGATATGCGTTATATCCTCGATACCTACATTCGTGCTGATGATTCTAAAATAATAAGCGAACTTGGCAATATGCCATTGGTTGAGTTGCTATTAAACAATTCAACTACAACACCAATAGATGCGTTAGTGAAAGAACTCCCCGGAAATGACAATGCTAAAGCAGAGACTATTGAAAACAACTTGCAACATGAAATTGTTAAGAAGATGTCTTCTAATGCAGTTTATTATGGAAAGCTATCAGAAATGCTTCAAAAAATTATTGTCCAAAGACGAATTGAGGCTATGAGCTATGAGGAGTATTTACGCCAGGTTGTAGAACTTGCACAAGCAATATTACATCCAGAGGAAAATTCGGATTATCCTAATGCTGTGAAGTATAGCGAGGCTAGAAGAGCTTTATTTGATTACTTTGATAGAGATGAAAAACTGGCTGTAAATATTGATAGTGCTATCTGTCATGCGATACGCCCTGATTGGAAGAAGAATCGCCAGAAACAGCAAAAGATAAAATCTGCTATATATGATAATTTATCGTTATATGGTTATGACGAAGATGAAGCGACTGAGAAAACTAATGAAGTATTCAGTATAGCTGAAAGGCAGGTAGAATACGGTGAATAATGAAGTAATAATTGGTGGTATGCCAATAGAAATTATCAAAAAGAAAAATCTTAAAAATCTTTATGTAAGGATTAATCCTCCAGAAGGTAAGGTAATTGTCAGTACCCCTAGTGATTATCCTGACGAAGAAATAAGGCTTTTTGTATTAAAAAAAATGCCAGAGATTACTAAGGTTAGAGATAGGATGTTGTCGCAGGTACGTCAAACTGAACGTGAA
>JAEXBC010000357.1 GCA_023457875.1 Bacillota bacterium
TTTTGCAGCTTACCTTCATATTAAGTATCTTAGTAGTGGGGATTTTTATTAATTATAGTGACGAACTGGGCTTTGCCATATATAAAAGCGCTGATATTGGTCCCTTCCTTAAGCGACTTGCCATCATTGTTCCTTTTATCTATATAGAAGTGGTGACGGATGGTATTCTAAAAGGATTAGGTAAGCAAATGAGCTGCCTCAAGTTTAGTATGATAGATGCCATTTTACGTATTACTTTAATCTATTTTCTGATTCCCTATAAGGGCTTGTCTGCACTTATGGGCATTATGATTATCAGCTGCATCCTTACTTCTACACTTAACTTTAACACACTACTTATAACTACAAAAATTAAGTTTCAGTTTTCAAACTGGCTTTTTAAACCAGCACTTGCCGCGATCAGTGGAGGAACCTTTTCTAGACTCATTATCAACCTTTTTTTCCGTTATCAATTTGGCCTCATTACTAAAGTCATTTTAGGTATTATCTTTACTACTGTCATCTATATCGTTTTGCTTCTTGTCATAGAAGACTTATCTAAAGAGGACCTACTCTGGCTAAAAAAGCAGCTTACACCAAAAAAATATAAGCTAGAAAAACCTTAAGTCTTTTTCTAGCTTATCAATATACCCTTATTTTCTATACGTACGACCAATATGCTCGATTACATTCAGGAATTCATCTACCTCCTCCTCTGTATTATAAAGTCCAAAGCTGGCTCTGACCATTCCTGGGGTCTTTAACTTAGGATTTTGGATATACTTATAACGCTCCTCATTAGGTACATTTAATAATCTCATGACATAGGGCTGGGCACAAAAACAGCCTGTTCTTACGGCAATACCTCTAAGGTCTTGAAGATAAGTACCCACCTGCTGATGATGAATTCCTTCTATATTAAATGAAATAACACCTAATCTTTGCTTATCATAAGGATCGCCATACAATTGTATATATGAAAGCTGTCTCAGTCCTTGCAATAACCTATTCTTTAGAATGCTTTCATGTTCTTCTATTCCTAAAAAGCCAATTTGCCTGAGTGCAGTAGTTGCTGCCACCATAGACATTACCCCTAAGTAATTAGGTGTTCCTGCCTCATCTTTATAGGGAGACGGCTTATAATATACGTCGTCATCCAGCACAAAGCTCACCGTTCCCCCTCCTCTTAAAAAAGGCGCCTTTTTCTCAAAAATCCGCCTTTTTCCAATGACTACGCCACTGCCAAAAGGCGCATACATTTTGTGTCCAGAACAAACAAGAAAATCAATTTCTTCCTCCTTACAGGTTCCTTTGATATTAATTTTACGATGTCCTACTAGCTGGGCAGCATCTACAATGATTAATGCACCATGCTGATGGGCTAGCCTTGCAATCTTGTGTATAGGGGTAATATAGCCTAGCACGTTACTTGCTCCTGTTACGGCGACATACTTTATGGTGCCTTGTGCTCTTTTTAAGCGCATTTCTATGTCCTCTAAACTTAACTTGCCCTGCTCATCCACCTCACAGTAATAGGGGGTAGCCATTTGTCTCCAAGGCAAATCATTGGCATGGTGTTCCATACGGGTAGTCAGCATTTTATTTGGAGAGGAATCACATAAAATATGCGCCAGCAAATTGATCCCTTCTGTTGTATTTTTAACATAAATGTTTTCATAATCATCTTCAGGTGAAACGCCAAAAAAACTAAGGATTTCTTCCCGAGATACCTCATAGGCATGGGTACAATACCATGACTTGTGGCCTCCTCTGCCTACTGAACCATACATTAAAATATTTTCATAAATAAATTGATCTACCTGTTTTAAAGGAGGGGTAGTTGCTGCATTATCAAAGTTAATAGGCACTATGCGCCTGCCATCATCTAATTGAATTTTGACTTCTATTCCATTAAACAATTCACGATAACGATTTACCTTTGCCATTACAAATCACCTCCTCAAATTATATTCTTCCCTTTACATACTTATGAGGATTTTGGATTTGTTATCAAAAAATAGTTTTATTTCACATTCTTCCACTAAGTCACATTGCATCATATAACCTATACTATTATTTTTATTTATAATACTACATAATAATCGCTAATCTTTATTGACTTATCCCGAAAAATAACAGATAATTATACTTGGGAGAGAATTTATCTCTTCCCATGTTGTTAAAAAAATACCATATTTTTTATTTTAAGGAGGACTTTCACATGGCAACAAAGGCAAGATTTCTTAGAACTGAAATAGGCGCAAATAATCCTATCTTCAATTCAATTCGTGCAACAATCGAAACGGCTTTTTATGGCAACAACGTAGTTCCAGTAAACTCTTTAAAAGAAGCTTACAAATTAGCAAAAGAAGCTCCAGGTACTATCGTTACAGATATGCCTGTTTACAAACCAGAACTTATCGGTCTTGACGAAGATGCTAAAATTCTTCTTTTCAATGACGGTGCTGTTAGTGGACGTGCTGCTGCTGCTCGTAAAATCATGGGAGAAGCAGGTGTTAATGTAGGTGAATATAGTCTAAAAATTAGTGAAGCTATTTTTCAAGCTTATACAAAAGAAATGTGTCATGCACAAGCTATTGTAGGTCTTGATAAAGATTTCGCTGTTAAAGCTCACCTTTGCATTCCAAAAAAATATGCAAACAATATGTATTCATGGCTTCTTAACTTCCAAGCTATCAACGAGGAAGTTTCTAAGATGTACAATGAATCTAAAATGTATGATACAGATGGTGATATCTATATCTTCTCTGATCCTGATTGGTCTCACCCAGATCATCCAATGGGTCTTACTTTCTTTGATCCTGAGCACAACTGTGCAGCACTTCTTGGTATGAGATACTTTGGAGAGCACAAAAAAGGAACACTTACACTTGCTTGGGCTATGGCTAACCGTCACGGTTATGCATCTTGCCACGGTGGTCAAAAACGTTACAACCTTCCAGGTGGTAAATCATTCGTAGCTGGTGTATTTGGACTTTCTGGTTCTGGTAAATCAACTATTACACACGCTCGTCACAACGACAAATATGATATCACTGTACTTCATGATGATGCCTTTGTTATTTCAACTGTAGATGGTTCTTCTATTGCTCTTGAACCAGCATACTTTGATAAAACACAAGATTACCCACTTACATCACCTGATAACAAATACCTTGTAACAATGCAAAACTGTGGTGCTACTGTTGATGAAGATGGTAAAGTGGTACCTGTTACAGAAGACGTACGTAACGGTAATGGACGTGCTGTAAAATCTATTCTTTGGTCACCAAACCGTGTAAATAAATTTGATGAGCCAGTTAATGCTATCTTCTGGATCATGAAAGACCCTACTATTCCACCAGTTGTTAAATTAAGTGGTGCAGAACTTGCTTCTGTTATGGGTGCTACACTTGCAACTAAACGTTCAAGTGCAGAAAGACTTGCTCCTGGTGTAGATCCAAATGCCTTAGTTGTTGAACCATACGCTAACCCATTTAGAACTTATCCACTTGCAAATGACTATGAAAAATTCAAAGCATTAGTAAAAGAAAGAAATGTAGACTGCTACATTATCAATACAGGAGACTTCATGGGCAAGAAAGTAACACCAAAAGATACACTTGGTGTACTTGAAGCAATTGTTGAAGGAAAAGCTACCTTCAAACCATGGGGACCATTTAGCGATATCGAAATTATGGAAGTTGAAGGCTTTGTGCCAGACTTCTCAGACAAAAATTATGTTGATCAGTTACAAAAACGTATGCAAGACCGCGTAGACTTTGTAGCTTCTCGTGATACAGAAAAAGGTGGCTTTGACAAACTTCCAGCTGATGCACTAGAGGCATTAAAGAAAGTTGTTGCAGAAGCTCACAACGCTTAATCCTTAATTAATTGTTAACTAAGTGAAAAACCGCCAAAAAAACCGATTGTTACACCTTTCCAATGTGTAACAATCGGTTTTTAATTTATTTGTTAGTTGGAGCTATACCCATTTTTTCATCAATCATCTTCTCTGCCAAACGTTTATAGTAATTCGCTTTTTGCGTAAGCATAATAATCATGAGTAAGTCTTCTATTTCATTACTTACATTTTCCTTTCCTGAAGTTTCCTTACTGGAGACTTCTTGTATATATGCTTCTGCCCCACTCTCCTTAAGTTTTTCCTCTAAATTATCGTTCATCACAGTCACTTCTTGCTTAAAGGTTCTTATTTCCATTTCCCTTAATTTTAGGTAAATCTGATACAACTGCACGAGCTTTTTACTATCCACTTGGTCTTCTTGAATTAAAGAACTGAACAATTGCTTAATATCCGAAATAGTAAGTACCTGTTTCATTTCATATAAGAGAATCATCAGAATAATGTGTTCTCTGGTATATTTCTTTTTCTTTGCGGGCATTAATAACTTATCCTTAGCATAGTTGTTAATCATCGTTTTAGTGAGCAACTTATCACTTTCATTTCGCTTGGTATGCTCCAGCTTTTCCTCAAAAAGTGTAATGACCTGATCTATATATAATTCTAAATTAGGGATATGATCAAGTTCAATTGCCTCATTTAGCTTAAGTGCTTCTATCATCTGATCAATCATTTCTGGTTTCATCCTATCCTCCAAAATACTTATTATACTAATCATACACATAGTGCTGGCAAAAATCAAGCTTGATGATTATGAAAACGCTATTGACTTATAGGTATAAGATATGTTAATTTATTAATATAACAACATGTAGTAATTAAAACTACTTATTAAAGTTGGGAGATGTTATTATGAAACAATATTTAAGAGAGCCCGTTAATGCATTAACTCATTTGTTTGGTGCTGTCCTTTCCATAATTGGTACTATCTTTTTACTGAGCTATACAGCTATACCTCTTAGCATGACAGCCATTATATCCATTATCGTATTTGGATTAAGTCTTGTTCTACTTTATACAGCAAGCGGTATTTATCATTTAGTAAATACCACTGACGCCATTTTATTAAAACTAAAGAAATTAGATCATTCTATGATTTTTGTTCTTATCGCTGGTTCTTATACGCCATTTTGCTTACTTTCCCTAAGCGGTGCTTGGAAATGGAGCATTATTATTGCCGTATGGGCATTAGCAGCTATTGGCATTACCCTTAAAATGCTATGGATTAATATGCCAAGATGGCTTTCAACAGGCTTTTACATTGGCATGGGCTGGATTGCTTTATTTGCCCTTAAGCCATTATATGCCTCTTTGTCCTTCGGCGGCTTTTTCTATCTTTTGCTTGGTGGTTTAATGTATACCATAGGCGGCGTTATTTATGGCACAAAAAAGCCAAATATCTCTGCAGAATTTGGCTTTCATGAAATCTTTCATATCTTTGTTTTGTTAGGAAGTGCTTGTCATTATTGGGCAGTTCTTAGATATGTACTTTAAATAACTGGATTTTTTTCTTTAACTCACTCACCTTATCTTTAAGAATAGTGGCTGAATGATCCACCTGGGCAGTAGAAGTGTTCATTTCCTCTGAAGAGGCGTATACTTCTTCGCAGGAAGCTGAAACCTCCTGGGCAATGGCAGATGAATTCTCAATTTTAACTAAGATGGTCTCCTTTTGCTTGTCCAGTATATTAGCTTCTTTACTTGCTGCTTTAATCTGAGGCAAAATATTTTGTACTGCCATAATAATCGCTTCAAAGGACTCTATCATTTGATTTAAGCTTTCGGTCTGTGCATCTAGTTGTGTGTTCATATTCACAGTACCCGTCATCAATTCCTTCGTATCCTCTGACACATTTTGAATAATGGAGGAAATATTCTGAGTAGCTAGTTGACTTTGCTCTGCTAAACTTCGAATTTCCTCAGCTACTACACTAAAGCCCTTACCCATTTCACCTGCTCTTGCCGCTTCAATAGCAGCATTTAATGCAAGTAAATTAGTCTGTCTAGAAATACTTTCTATCGTTACAATAATTTCGTCGATTTTATTCATGTTCTTTTCAAAGCTTTGCATTTTATCCATATAGTCTGCAAAGTGGTTGGCAAAATCTTCTAATATGCGCATAACTTGTTTGATTTCATCATTTCCTTTGGCGGCTACTTTATTAATGTTGTCAGATTGTTCATCTATACTCGTAACCGCCTGCCTCACATGATTAACGCCTTCGCCTAATATCTTAGCTATTTCATTAATTTTAACTAAATCCTCTGCTTGTTCTACAGTTCCCTGAGTAACGCCCTGGACAGTATGGGTTATATTTTCAGTTACTCTTGACATCTCACCAGATAAATCCGAAAGACTAGCAGCTTCTTCATTTACATCATCTGCGAGCGCATTAATCTCCTGCAAAGTAGATGATATGTCCTCTTGCATTTGATTAACACTTCTACTCATATCACCAGTCTCATCATAGCAGGATAATAGCTTTGATGAGATTTTCTGCGTGAAGTCTTTATCTCTTAATGAATCAATATGCTTACTTACGCCTAAAATTCTTCTACTAATACGACCAGCAACAATAGTTGTGGCTAGGATTGATATGATAACGAGCACTAGCATACTTACAAAAATAAAGATTAAATTTTTCATAATCCCATCGATATTATCTGAAACATCTTTACCAATAAACAGCATACCAATGGTAGCACCTGAGGCATCTTTAATCGGCTCATAGTGGGTATAATAAGGCTTTCCTTCTATTCTCAAAGACTCGTTAAGTGTTTGGGCTTGCTTTAGTACCGTTTCTGCAACATGACTGTCTGATTTTGTGCCAATGAGCTTTTCTCCATCACCAATAGTAGTTAAAATACGAACATCCTGGTAAAAGATTGTATAATCATACCCTGTGCATTCATTTAATTCTTGAATGATATGCATCTGGGTGACACTTACATTATTCTTGTACAACATACCATCTTTTTCTTCATAAGCTCCTGGATATTCATTATCCATCATGTACTGATAAAAATCTGCATTTGCTTCTATTTCTTTATCCATATTGTTGACACTAATTGTTATAGTTGAGAAGAGAAAAAAAACTGAAAATAAACTACATATCAAAAGTACGATAGATATTACAGTAACATAAATTCGTCCCTTTATCTTTAGTTTCATTAAAACATCTCCTTTTAAATACAGTAAATTATTAAATTGAATAAATTATAACACAAAAATTATTAAATTGATTAAATAATAACATAAAATTAACTATTTCGACATTATTTCTTATGACGGAATATTTTTATGTAAAAGTATAAGAAGTGCTCAATTAATAGCAAAATAGCTAATTGAGCACTCCAAATTGACCTTCTATATTATACCCTATATTCTAC
>JAEXBC010000358.1 GCA_023457875.1 Bacillota bacterium
TTTAACACCTTTAGGTGCCATTCTTTCTTTGTACCACATCTCAGTAATCTCTTCTGCTGGTCTTTCTTCAATATGAATATCTGCTCCTGTTTCGCAGTTCATATCAATGGTTGAGGTTGGCGCACAGATATACATTGGAACACCATAATACTTAGCTAAAATACCCACACCAGAAGTACCAATTTTATTAGCAGTATCACCATTAGCAGCGACACGGTCACAGCCTACAAATACAGCTTGAACCCAACCTTTTTTCATGACACTGGAAGCCATGTTATCACAAATAAGTGTCACATCTAACCCAGATGAGTGAAGCTCATACGCAGTTAATCTTGCGCCTTGAAGGAGTGGTCTTGTTTCATCTGCAAATATTTTAAAGTTGTATCCTTTTTCATGACCTAAGTACATAGGTGCTGTTGCTGTACCATATTTAGAAGTTGCAAGTTGCCCTGCATTGCAATGTGTAAGAAGTCCATCTCCTGGTTTAACAAGGGATAATCCATATTCACCAATTGTTTTACATACCCAAGTATCCTCTTCTTTGATGGTTACTGCCTCTTGATGTAATAATTCTTTGATTTCTGCTACAGTCTTATCTTTGTTGTCCAGAACCACTTTTTCCATTCTATTAAGTGCCCAAGAAAGGTTAACTGCTGTTGGTCTAGCTGAATCTAAATAAGCTTTCGCCTCCTTGAATGCTTCATAAAACGCGTCATATTGGTCTGCTTCAATTTCCTTAGCTGCAAGGTAAACACCTATTGCGCCTGCAATACCAATTGCTGGTGCTCCCCTTACTTCTAGTTTATAAATCGCATTCCAAATCTGTTTTTGCGTATGTAGTCTTAAAATTTGAGTTTCATAAGGGAGTTTCGTTTGATCTATAATAACAAGTTCACTTTTTTCGTTATCAAGGGCTACCGTTTCGTATGACATAATATTGTTCTCTTCCATGCTTTTGCCTCCTTTTATGCTGAATTATTTTGCTTTTTCTACTGCTCTATTTAGTGCATCTATAAAATCTTTACCACATTTAAAGCTTTCACGATTCATAATGCAATCTTTACCTAATAGGATACAGATTTTTTCTGCTTTAGCTCTTTTTTCTGTATCTTGAATAGTTGTAATATCCTTCACATTGGCAAGTCCAACCGTTCTTCTAATAAGCTCAAGACCAGTTACTGCAGCTGTATCTCTTAAGATCGTTTCTAAATACCACGCTTTAAATCCAGGGGTTTTAGCCATCACATCTGTAACCTTTTCGTCAAAGGATCTATTGTACTTTTCAATGAATAGGTCAATCATCGATTGTATTGACTCTTCAACCCATTTCGTATAATTCACTCTTTCCTTTTCATCTTCAATGGTTGCATCGCCGTTATTCCATGCAAAAAACATATTAGCTGCTACATTTCCAATGTCATAGCCCATAGGACCATAGAAAGCAAATTCTGGATCAAACACTTTTGTTGATTCTGGTGTAACAAAAATTGACCCTGTATGTAAATCTCCGTGAATAAGTGCCTGTGCATTATTCATAAAATCAAATTTACATTTTGCTACTTCTAAATGAAGTGCTGTATCATCATATAACTCCTTTTGAACAAAGTCTGCATTAGGCGCAAATACATTGTTTCTATTTCCAACATTGTTAAAAGGTTCTGTATAAACGAGATCCTCAGAAATCTCACAGAGTTCAGGGTTAATATAGTTTTGTACAGCTTTCTTTTTCTCTTTATGTTCTAGACATACGTCTGTTGTTCCTATTAAAGTTTGAACCATGAAGGTTGATATGTGCTCTGCAAAATGAGGAAATATCTCATGTTTCATAAGGGCAGTTCTCATAATCGTATGATCAGATAAATCCTCCATTGCACAAGTACACATGATTGGATCATATAAGTAAACTTCTGGTACAAGTCCTGGTGCTAGCTTTCCTTGACTGATGAGGATTTCAGCTTCGATTCTTGTTCTGTCTGTAGAAAGCTTAATATCAGAAGAAATTCTTGCTTCTCCTCCAGCTTGTTTAATAATGACAGACTTACCGGTAGCTTCTTCCCATATTTTAAATACATAATTCAGATTCCCATCACCAATTTCTTTAGCAGTGAGCAACGCATCTGGTGAGAAAATAGTGAGTTTTTCCTTTGCATACTCTTTAACATCTTCTGTGTTCATCAAGAAATACTGATTGAATTTAGACATAATATCAAGTCCCTTCTCCTATCTATATTTGATCTACTATCATTTCTAATTAGTTTTTCTTCCTAAAGTACGTACTTGCTAAAGCAATCGCTAAAACAGCACCTTTTACAATATCTAATGAATAATAAGGAACAGAAAGCATTACAAGTCCATTTTCTAGAATTCCTACTAACAATGCTCCCACAAGGGTTCCTATTGCATTGGCTTTTCCTGCACCTGCAAAGGAGAAACCGATGTAAGCTGCTGCAACAGCAGGCATAAGGTAGCCAGCACCTGCATTGATTTGAGCTGATCCAACTCTAGCTGCAATTAAAATACCACCAACGGATGCAAATAGCGTAGATAAGAAATAAGCTAATGCACGATAACGATTTACTGGAATACCAGAAAGACGTGCTGCTTCTTGGTTGCCTCCTACAGCATACATGTAACGTCCATGTTTTGTATAAGTTAAGAAAATATGTACTAATATAACTACCACTAACATAATAATGATAATCCAAGGTGCTTGTCCTATTTTCGCAAATAAGGCTGACACTTTACCTGTTGTAATTGTCCCATCAAGTCTTGCCATATTTTCTGATACAGAACCACCACCTGAATATGTCATTGCAACGCCTTGGAAAATAAACATAGATGCAAGTGTTGCTAACATATCTGGCACTTTAAGTTTTACGATTAAAAATGAGTTCACTGCCGCCACTAATAGCGCCACCACAAGGGTCACACCAATAGATACAAAGGTTGGCATATTATACCAAACAAACATGGTCATAACTAATGATGTAGCAAATGTAGCTGTGGACCCTACAGATAAGTCAAAACCATTAACAGTAAGTGAGATTGTTACACCTATAGCAATTACAGTAACAATGGAAATACTCCTTAAGATCGTTGTCATATTGCTTACAGTTAAAAATGTTCCTGGCGCTAAGATTGTAAACAATAAGATAAGAAAAATAATTGTAATAACCGTTCCCCATTTACTTAGGAAGTCTATGGCCGACATTCTCTTTTTGCTGTTAACTGTTTTTTGTTGTTTTATATTCGCTTCCATACTTAACGTCCTCCCGTTGAATAATAAAGAAGTTCTTCTTCATTAGTTTTTGAAACTTCAAGCTCCTTAACAATCTCACCATCATACATCACATAACTTCTATCAGCGATTCCTAAAATTTCTCCAAATTCGCAAGAAGCATATATAATACCTTTACCCATTGCTGCTAGACGACTAATGAGTTCAAAAATATCTTGTTTCGCGCCTACATCTACACCCTTTGTAGGTTCATCAAAAATATAGATTTCCGCATCTGAAACGAGCCATTTTCCAACTGCCACCTTTTGCTGATTTCCACCAGAGAGGAGTTTTACAAGTTGGTATTCTGAAGGTGTCTTAATACCTAAGTCTTTAATCAGCTCTCTAGCCGCTACTTTTTCCTCGTTCTTCTTTACAAAACTAAATTTGTTCGTATATTTATCAAGAGATGTGACTGACAGGTTCATATAGATACAATCTTCTACAAGAATGCCTTCTTTTCTTCTTTCTTCTGGTACTAAAGCAAGCCCTTGTTTAACTGCACTGTGGGGACTTGTTACTTTAAGTGATTTTCCATTTAGCTTAATCTCTCCACTGCTTTGTTTCATTGCTCCAAAAAGGGTTTTACAAAGTTCAGTCTTGCCGGCACCTACTAGGCCTGACACGCCTACTATTTCACCCTTTCTTACTTGAAAGCTTATATTCTTAATAGCTCCATCCTTCTCACAAAGATTATTAACCTCTAATAAAACATCTCCTATTTTTATATCTTTTTTTGGAAATACATCATCATATTTTCTTCCTAACATCATTTCTACAACTTGCTTAGGAGTTAAGTTTTCATCGATAGGCAGATTAGCAACAATTGTACCGTCTTTCATGATTGTCATATGCTCGCAAATTTCAAACAGCTCATGCAACCTATGGGAGATAAAGATAACACCAACATTGTCATTTTGTGATAAGTCTCTTACAATCCTAAATAATTCCTTCGTTTCTGTATTACTTAAAGGTGCTGTGGGTTCATCTAAAATAAGGAAACGGCATTCTTCTACAACCGCTCTTGCAATTAAAACCATTTGCTTTTCTGCAAGGGATAAATCACTTACCAAACTTCTTGTATTGACAGAGATATTTAGTTTTTCTAGAATTTTCTCTGCCCGAGTATAGATTTCTTTCCATCTTATAATCTGCTTTTTATCCATACTGTTAACAATACTGTTGAGCATAATATTCTCCGCAACAGTTAAGTACGGAATAAGGGCTGTATCAACTTCTTGATATACAATTTCAATCCCTTTACTTTTCGCTACTTTTGGAGAACGTATTTCAACTTTTTCTCCATCAATAAAAATATCACCTGTATAATCAGCGTTTACACCTGAGAGAACCTTCATTAATGTTGATTTTCCAGCTCCATTAGCCCCAATAAGTGCATAAATACCTCCACTTTGTATTTCAAAGTCTACGTTAGAAAGTGCCTTTACTCCAGGGAATTCTATTGATATGTTTTGCATCTTTAAATTAACACGTTTTGTTTGTTTCATTAGACCACATCCATCCCTTTCAACTGGCCTTTACGATAATAGAGAAGAATGATGAGTCCTCTCTATTATCGTAATGCCTTCTAAAATACAATTATCTATTTCTTGTTTTTCTCACGTAATTCATCCATCCATGGTTCATTGAATGCATCAGATTTACCCCAACCTTCAACTACTTCACTTAAAGTATTCATTGTTGTGTCTGATTTAAGAGTTGACTTTTTAATAAGATGTGCTTCAAGGTCATAAGTCTGTGGTGTTTCTTCACCTTTTAATTTTTTAGCTAAAATTCTTGTGTTAACAATTCCAATAAGCTTTGGATCTACAGCTGCTGTTGCAGACCAAACACTATCTGCTTCCATCATAAGGTTGATATCTTGGTTGGAAACGTCAATAGATACTAAATTGATGTCTGTACGATTAGCTTCTTTTAATGCCTTATAACCACCTTTAGCCATTTCATCCCAAGAACCCCACATTGCATCAACTGAACCTTCGGCATATTTAGGAAGTACTGCTGCTACTCTATTAGATACTTCTCCTTGTACATCATCTAAGGTAGATGGTCCAATAAATTCTACAGTTTCGATTTTACCTTCTGCTTCATATTGTTTGTAAACTTCATCACGTCTATCAAGTGGTGGAACCCCAGGTCCAAACCATATTTTTAATACTTTGGCTGGTTTGTTAGGAGATGCTGCTACAATTTCATCCAGAGATAATTTTGCTAAAGCTATATCATCTTGTGCTGTTGAGGTAATTCCTTCAGGAATAACACCATCTTTAAACGCTGTATCAAATGTAACAACCTTCATACCTTTCTCAAGTGCTGGCTTTAACATTTCTGTAGAATATTCAGCTTTACCATGTGAAATAACGAGGCCATCATAGCCTTTTTGAATTTGCTGTGCTACTAATTCTTGGAATTTAGCATCATCGCCATTAGAGATAAATGTGTCTACTTGATATCCAAGTGATTCACCTTCAGTAGTTACACCCTCTAAAAACTGTTTTGTATGATCGTCTGAAGGTAAGTTTCTAATAACTGCAATTTTACCTTTTTGCTCTGATGAAGATGCGTTACTACTTGCTCCTGGTTTGGTTGATGCACATCCTGCTAAGCTTGTTACCGTTAGTACACCGACTGTAAATAATGCTAAGAATTTTCTTTTCATATGTAACCCTCCAATTGATAATAGTTTTTTACTCCTAGATTTTTATAATAACTACACCTTCAATTTCTATGTACGTGTAGATTATTACCCCTCCATGATGTTTGCTGGTGGTAATGTACTTTCTCTTTCAATTAAACTTGTCCTAGCTAAAGTCTTTATATGCCCCTTAGAAATGTTGTTCATCTTGTTATGCAATACACTAACAGCTAGACGACCTATTTGCTCTTTATCTACCTGCATCGTTGTTAATGGTTTGTCTAGTATCTTTCCAAAGGGAATATCATCAAATCCAATAATCGATATATCCTCTGGGACACTAATTTCTTTTTCTTTAAGGGCTTTTATTGTACCGATAGCAATCGTATCGTTTGCTGCTATGAATGCTGTGGGCAATGATTGGTTTTCCTCTAGCTGCGCTAACATATTATTGTAAGCACCTTCTAGATTGGGAGATACGATTTTGATATAGGAAGACTTAGAAGTTAAACCAAGTTTGTCTAACGCTCTAAAATACCCTAGTCTTCTTTGATCAAAATTAGAAAATTGAATATTACTATCTATATATCCAATTTCCCTATGCCCTAGATCATATAAATATTTTGCTGCCGTATATATGCCGCCATAGTTATCCATCACTACAC
>JAEXBC010000359.1 GCA_023457875.1 Bacillota bacterium
TTGTGTTGAACTCCTTTTTGATAAGTATAAGTTGTTCAACATTTCGTGTCCATAGTTATATACTAACACCAATACAATATCAAGATAGAACTCTTTCCTTCCAATATAATTGCAAAAGTATTTGGATTTCAGATAGCGACACTTTATCAAGTGGAAGTAGCACAGGTAAAAAATAGTGTCAAAGTTGAGTTTTAAGAAGAGTCATGATGAATAGGGAGGAACTGTTATGCCATTAGTGATTGGCCTCGCGTTAATTCCGGTAGTGTATATCATCATACATAAAGCTAATCAGGTTACTATTAGTAAGAAAAAACGTATATTGTTAAATGCCCTGTTGGTTTTAATGGCTTTGTTATTTATTGTATTTTGCTGGATTGTGAGCATGGAGCCCTTTCAACTGGAGGTTCATTATTCGGTAGAATATATGATCTATTCGGGAGGCTATTTGTTGTATAGTGGTCTTGTTTTTGTGTTTTCTCCTTTTATGTGGATGATAGTGATTCATTTTTTTAGGAGGATTTTTCGTTCTATTCGTGTTAGAAAAAACGCTGTTATAAAAAGAAATGACGAGTTTATTTATTATCGCGGTGATTTGGATAAGGTGTCACCTGCTGTTTTAATGTTTGCCTCAAAGCTTGAAATGGATATGAGAAAGAGTATTGCCACCACTATACTCAAGTTAAAGCTTTCTGCGTTCATAGAAGAAAAAGAAGGTTACTTTATTTGTACCAGTAAGGATGAGTCGGAGCTTTCAGGAAGCGAGAAGATGGTTTTGAGTTTAATTCGAAATCATATCTTTGATAAGACGCTCTACCGAAAAACGGTTGAAAAGGAGACGATGGATAAGAGGTATCTTACTAAAAATCATGGTGGAATTTTCTTTAGAATAATAAAGATGATAGTAGCTATCTGCATACCGATTATCATATTCATCTTCTCTGTATGGTTGGATGAATATACCCATGAAAATTATAGAGTTTATCCAGAGGATGATGGATATGCTTATATTTTGCTAGATAATGATGATGAGATTGAAGACTTATACAATGAAATAAAGAATATGGACGATTATTATCACAGGGAAATGTTTGACGGTAGTCTGTCTTATAATTATGGTGAAATAAGAGCAGATAAGCTTCAGTACGGTGTAGTGAGAAAAGCGTTATTTCTAAATATGCTTGGCACAATGATTATAGGATTCTTTTGGGTGTTTATCTTGCTGGGGGCATATCTGTTTATAGAACAGATCCGTTATTTTAATAAAAATTATACTAGAACCATAAAGGGCAAAGTGTTGCTTAACAAGGCATATGCACTTAAAAATTATTTAAAGGACTATTCTTTGATTAGTGAACGAGGAGAGGCAGAACTTGCGCTTTGGCAGTACTACTTAATTTATGCAGTTGCATTAGATGTCAATGTAAAACTTGAAGATGCACTGATAGAAAAGTATCTGATAGAAATTGATGGGATATAGCAGAAAAAAGTTCAAACTTAGGATGATTAGGAGGGAATATAATGTACGATTTTAGAACAATAGAAGGCGCAACAGATATGTTTGGCGCAGTTAACGGATTAGGAAATAGTAATATTATTTCATGGCATTAAAGGACACCGGAAGAGAGGGTATGAAATACGGTCTTGCTGGTGGAATGGCTGCTGGATTAGGAGTAGGTATAATCATTCCTTCAAATGATAGAAAACAGGTTTTGGTAAAAAATGATGATGCATTACTGATTAACCGAACTGAGCAAGGTATGGGGATTATACCATTACATAGCAAAAAGCTTGTGCTTAATGCTGTTAAAGTTGAGAACTTAGAACCAGATATGCCGAATTATGTATTTCTTGACAATAAGATTATTAAAGAAATAAAGATTAAAAACGTCAATATCTTTAATAAAAATATACAATCTTTTAAAATTAAGTTAGATGAGAAAAATACAATTCATTTGCTGGTTAGAAAAGTGGAGAAAGATTTGCCATATCATGAACAGAATTTTTCTAAAATGCTGAATCAACAGTAGGCTAAAGATTACTTATATTGTAAAAAGTGGATACTTGACTTTTGAAATTAATCTTATTATACTAGGTATCGATAGAATAAAAACCCCCTCTTATTTTATGTTTGCAAAAATAGGAGGGGGTTTTGAAGATAAAAGCCCGTGTTGACACAAGCGCATCTACTACTTGGAAGGAAGTGAAAGTACATGAATAAACAAGATGAACAGCCGATTATATCCTTAAAGAATCTAAGTAAAGTCTATGTTGGGACAAAAGGTGAATTTACTGCCATTAAAAATATTAATCTCGATATTCATAAGGGAGATATTTTTGGTATTATTGGGATGAGTGGAGCTGGAAAGAGTACCTTAGTACGTTGTATAAACTACTTAGAAAAACCAACTACTGGCAGTGTGATTTTTGATGGGAGTCACTTAGAAAACATGAGCGCCGAGGAACTGAGAAAGGTGCGCCAATCTATGGGCATGATTTTTCAACAGTTTAATTTGCTGATGCAACGTACAGCTGAGGATAATATCTGTTTTCCACTAGAAATAACAGGCGTAAAAAAGGCAGAGGCAAGAAAACGTGCAAAGGAGCTTTTAGAGCTTGTAGGTCTAAGTGATAAAGCTAATGCTTACCCCTCTCAGCTATCAGGAGGGCAAAAGCAAAGAGTGGCTATTGCAAGATCGCTAGCTACCAATCCTAAAGTGCTTTTGTGCGATGAAGCCACTTCAGCCCTTGATCCAAGCACCACCCAATCTATCTTAGCATTGCTTAAGGATATTAATCATAAGCTTGGTATTACGATTATTATTATTACCCATGAGATGAAGGTAGTAGAAAAAATCTGTTCCCATGTTGCGATTATTGCAGAGAGTGAAATTGCAGAGGTGGGTACTGTAGAGAAGGTGTTTACACATCCTCAAAGCCAGGTAGGGCAACAATTAGTTTATCCAAGCGGTGTTAAAGAAAACGTTCCAATGGGAACAAAATGCATACGCATCATCTTTGATGGTAGTTCAGCTTACGATCCAGCTATAGCAAGTATGATTTTAGAATGTCAGGCAACGGTTAATATTATGTATGCCGATATGAAAAAGGTGGGAGATAAGGCAATTGGTGAGATGGTACTTCAACTACCCAAGGAGAAAATACTTGCCGAAAAGGTGATAGGCTACTTAAGAAATAGAGGACTAGAGGTAGAGGAGGTGATGCAATATGTGGAATAGTGAAATGATACTTATGCTTGGAAAAGGTGTGCTTGAAACCTTATACATGACTTTGTTTTCCACATTTTTAGCTTATGTGATCGGATTACCACTAGGTATCATTTTAGTGGTTACAGAAGATGGCGGCTTACTTCCTAATAAGTGGGCGAATCGGGTACTTAATATCGTTGTCAATATTACAAGGTCTATTCCTTTCATTATTTTGTTAGTCTTTATTCAGCCCTTTACGAGAGCTGTAGTTGGCAGCGCTATTGGTTCAAATGCAACAGTAGTGCCACTTGTAGTAGCGGCAGCACCTTTTATTGGTCGTATGGTAGAGTCGTCTATCAAGGAGTTAGATAAAGGCATTATTGAAGCAGCACTTTCAATGGGGGCATCACCCTTTCAAATTATTTATAAGGTTATGTTACCAGAAACAAAGCCATCCCTATGGATTGGTGCTGCCATTACTGCTACCACCATTTTAGGTTATTCTGCAATGGCAGGCTTTACAGGTGGCGGCGGACTTGGTGTAATAGCCATCAATTATGGGTATTACAGGTATCAAACGGATGTGATGTTTGTAACCGTTATTTTACTTGTTCTTATTGTTCAGTTGATGCAGGAAATAGGAATGAGAATCGCAACAAAACAAGATAAAAGAAAATAAATAGCATATACAGGAGGTTTTGACATGAAAAAATTATTAACATTAGGATTAGTATCTATTTTTGCACTCGCATCTTTATCAGGCTGTGGTAGCAAGGGTAGTTCAAGCAATAAAATAGTCATAGGGGCTTCTACATCACCCCATGCAGAGATTTTAGAAGTAGCAAAGCCACTTCTTAAAGAAAAGGGCTATGAGCTAGAAATAAAAGAGTTTTCGGATTATGTTCAACCTAACTTGACCCTTGAAAATAAGGAACTTGATGCAAACTATTTTCAGCATCAGCCATATCTAGATGATTTTAATAAAGAAAACAATACACACTTAGTTTCAGTAGCAGCTATTCATTATGAACCATTTGGTATATATGCTGGTAAATCTAGTAGTTTAGACAGTATTAAGGAAGGTGCGAAGATTGCTGTTCCTAATGATACGACTAATGAAGCAAGAGCCCTATGGTTACTTCAAGATATTGGTATCATTGCACTTAGTCCAGACGCCGGGTTAACAGCTACCAAAAATGATATTGTTTCAAATCCAAATAATGTCGAGATTGTAGAGATTGAAGCTGCCCAACTTGTACGCGTTTTAGCTGATGTGGATTTTGCAGTTATCAATGGTAACTATGCAATGCAAGGTGGACTTAATGTCGAAAAAGATGCCCTTGCAAAGGAAGCAGAGGATTCACTTACAGCGCAAACCTATGCCAATGTTTTAGTTGTGCGTGAAGGCGATGAAAATAGAGAAGATATTAAAGCATTAGTGGAAGTACTTCAAAGTCAAGAAGTCAAAGATTTTATTGCACAAAAATACCAAGGCTCTGTAGTAGGCCTCCATTAAGTCTTTATAAGCACTTACTTAGGTAAATCACCTTCGTAGGTGCTTTTTTGTTAGAGATTTTTTGAGTGAAATGTCCTTATATATGTCTTGTCA
>JAEXBC010000360.1 GCA_023457875.1 Bacillota bacterium
GGTGTTTTTTTATGATGAAGAGAAATATCATTGTGGTGACGATTATCGTTCTATTATGTGCAAGCTACATATTTGGATTTGAGTATTATGATAGTTTACCAACAAAGGTGAGAGATTTGTATAGTCAGGTACAGTTTGATGGCATCGAATATAGCGAAATAGGCATAGAACTAAGTGGGGTCAAATACGAAGAGAAGCTGGATATAGAGACTTTAGCAAGAAAGCAAGATGAAATGGTTCAAACCCTTGCCCACATGGTGGATTGCTCCAAACTTTGTAAGCAACCACACTTTAGCCATGCGAGGACTTCATTTCATGAAGAGGAGGGAACGCTAGAAGCAACCTCCACAGGGGAAGAAGATGATAGTCAATATACCTTTACCGTGAAAAATCAAAAGGATATTCATGATAATACCTATTGTAAGCTTACAATACAAGGCCTAGAAAGGCTAGATGAACTAGATAAATTAAGAAGCCGAGGCTATGATCAGTTATTGGGTTGGGGATTTAAGCCAAAGGAAAGCATTTATATGAAAGGCTACGTGAAGGGTGACTTATCTAGTTGGAAAAGGGTGCTTTATGCTAGCACTTTGTTAGAACAGCTTAAAGCCAAGAGTACAAATTTATATCAAAGTGATGTGGATAAAAAAACGGTTGCCTTTTATGGATATACCAAACAAATTCCGCAATATATTGAAGAAGCTAATGGACAAAAAACGAATGTGCAAGTTAGCTTTTCTTATGATGAAATCGAGAATAGAACCAGTATACTGATTGCATTTCCTTTTTATAATCAACCCTTTTAATTTATAATTTGCCCTGCATTCATAAACTTGTCTTACTTTCATATACTTATAGAAAAGCTTTTTTATATGAGCGTAGTATAGGCGCATAGTAAGATTAGTGCGGTACTTCAAATAAGCATATTGCTTGTAGTGGATAGATAAGTGTGGGAGGCAAAACGATATGAAAAGAATATTGGCTTTAGCAGTAATAGTAGGTGGATGTTTATTTCTGATACCTATTTTTATTGTGTATGCAAGTGGGTATCAGAGAGAAAGTTTATTAGTGCAGCTTGATATACAGGGACAGGCTAAGGAGGAAGTACCATCTGATATAATGGATGAAAAAACATTAATTGGCATATTGGCAAAGGAAATACCCTATACCAATGAGATGGAAGCTATTAAGGTACAGGCTATTGTTACGCGGACCTATATGGCTAGAAGAATTTTAGGCATACAAAGTAAGGGGGCCTTAGTAGGCTATACAGATAAAGAGATGAAAGAGCTTTGGGAAGATGACTATGAACGTATTTATAAAATTTATCAAGAGGCTGTTCAAAAAACGGCCAATCAAATGATTTTCTATAACAATCAGCCAATTGAAGCATTGTACCATACTGCGAGTGGAGGCAGAACCCGTGATGCAAGTGAAATCTATCATCAAGAGATAGCCTACTTAAAAAGTGTAGAAAGTAATGTGGACAATATTAGCAAGCAAATTGAATATACAAAGGAGGAGATGTCACAATTGCTTATAGAGGCATACCCAGATCTAATTGTAGATGTCGCTCAAATTGAAAATCAGATACAAATTGTAGAAAAGGATGAGGCAGATTATATTAAAAGTCTACAGGTTGGAAATATGACAATTGACGGAGAAAAATTTAGGCAGCTTCTAGGACTCCCCTCTAGTAACTTTAAAATATTTACTTCTGGAGAGCGTATTATTTTTGATGTAAGAGGAATAGGACATGGGGTTGGGTTAAGTGAAAATGGCGCAAATGAATTAGCTAAACAGGGAATGATGTGTGAAGATATTATTAAATATTATTATACAGATGTCAGTATAGAAAAATTTGAAGCCCAAAGATAGCAAACAACCTCAAAAAGAGAACAAACAAGCCTAAAAGCTGGTAAACCCATAAGATAGTAAACCAATCGAAAGGATACTATTCAAACCAAAAGATAATAAACAACAGCAAAAATACTAAATAAATAAAAAAATCTTTACTCATTGAATAATAACAAAAATCTCTGGCGATAATTAGCATGTCGGAGGTGTCAATTATGAAAAAGAATAAAATAGGACAATTCTTTAAAAAGTATGGATTTTATGTTGCAGTAGGTGTTATTTGCATTGGTGCCCTTACAGCAATCTTTGTTCTTCCAGGTCAAGACGGAAATATCAGTAATGAAGCAAATCCTTATGCAAAAAATCAGCAAGCAGACGGAAATATCCTTGGAGAACAAAAAAACAACATGATTATTGCTCAAGAAGATGAACAAGATCAAGCAGATAATAGCCTTGATGAAAAAGTGTTACCAGATGTGAAACCTTCTGAAGAAGTGACAACACAAAAGGAAAGCACTAAAAACAATGAAAAGGTAGCAACATCTGATCAAACCAAAGAAGAGGTGACTACTCAGACCTTTGAATCTACCACAGCTTCAGGTGTAAGTGAACCATTTTTTGCTGAGGGTGATACGTTTGGATGGCCAGTAGTAGGAGAGATTGTTGTGCCTTATACTGACGAAACGACGAAGCATTGGTTTAGTGAGTCTCTTAATCAAA
>JAEXBC010000361.1 GCA_023457875.1 Bacillota bacterium
CTTAAAATACTCACTTTAGATGCCTATTCTAATTCTGTGGTAAGTGCTCTTCATGAAGAAGAGATAGTTCAAATCCATGATATTTCAGAACGCATCCAACAGGATGCTGAATGGAAACAAATTTTAAAACCATCAAAGGCCACGGCCTATACGGGTAAACTATCTTCACTTCAAATGAAGACTGCAGGAATTGTTGATTTTTTAAAATCCGCAGAACGAAAAGAAGGCGGCATTCTTAAGAGTGTTATGGGCTTTATAAATCCAAAAGTACCACAAAAAAAAGAAGTTGAAGATCTAGATACGGAAACTCTCATTGCACATGCAGAATCCGTTCTAGACAAAGTAGAAGGACAAACAAAAACAATCGAAAATAAAATAAATATTCTTGATTCAGAAAAAAACGAGCTTAACAACGCTCTTAACATTGCAACTAAACTCCAAAATATTGATATTGATCTCAGTGATTTAGAAAATACAATATATACTTCTGCAATAGCTGGAAAAATGCCCAGTGCTCAATTTGAAGAATTTAAAAAAGAAGTAACTTCCATAACAGATCAGATCGTGATTTTAGAGCAAGATGCCGAAGAAGATACAAAGATCTTAATCGTCGTAACTTTAAAAGAATATGGTAGTAAAGTCTCAGCTCTTCTAAGAAGATTCGAATTTGAGTTATATAATACTTCAGGACTTTCCGGAAAACCAGCTGCAATAATTTCAAGTGCCGAAGCTAGAATCAATGAAATTGATAATGAAAAAGCACAATTAATGAATGAACTTGCAGATATTGCAGAAAAATGGAAAGATGATCTTTTAATATTAAAAGAGCAGCTCGATATCGAAAAAAATAGAAATGAAATATTTTCTTTCTTTGGAGAAACAAATAAAACTTTAATGTTAGAAGCATGGGTTCCAGTTAAAAAAGCAGATAAAGCTGTTGAAATTATTAAGGAATCCAGTGAAGGTTACTCCATCATTGAAGTAACCGATCCTGAAGAAGGAGATGACATTCCAATTCATCTAGATAACCCTCGTTTTGCCAAACCATACGAGATGTTCGTACATATGTACTCACCACCAGGTTATAAAGAAATAGACCCAACAATATTCCTTGCATTAATGTTCCCATTTTTCTTCGGGTTCTGTCTTACAGATGCCGGTTATGGTATTGCAGATGCTTTAATTGGTATAGTTCTAATTCTAGGACTTGGAAAAGTAAATAAGATGATGCGTAACATGGGTATTATCATGGTTACAGGTGGTCTATGGGCCGTTATACTTGGTACAATTACAAATAGTTTCTTGGGAGATATATACGGTAGATTCCTTATAGGAGATCCAACTGTTGCGATCCCTGGAACTGTAGAAGCAGTCAATGCATTTGCACATCCTGATAACATATTAATTATGGCAATAGCAGTTGGTGTAATCTACACAGTTATAGGGCTAATAATTGGAGCTCGTAACAATTTAGTAGCTGGAAAAACCAAAGAAGCTTTAGGAGAACAAATAGCATGGCTAATGATGTTTGTAGGCGTTGGTCTTGCAGCTGCATCTTTCTTGTTAGGATTAAGTTCAATTTTACTCTACGTAGGGGGAGCCATTGTTGTTATAGCCATTATCATGTTCATATATGTTAATGGACCATTTGGAATAATGGACCTTATGGGAATGATTGGAAATATTCTATCATATGCAAGGTTGCTTGCTCTTGGTCTTGCAACAGGCGGAATAGCTATGACTGTGAACATTTTTGTCCAGTTAGTGGGCGGAATTCCTTACATTGGTTTAATACTCATACCAATAGTATTTATATTTGGACACATCGCTAACGGTGCGTTCCAGACTTTCGGAGGTATTATTAACGCTCTCCGTTTACATTATGTTGAATTTTTTGGTCAGTTTTACATCGGCGGGAGTCAAAAATTCCGGGCTTTCCGTACAAAAAGAAAAATTACTAAGTTAGGAGGTAAATAAATGGTATTAGAAATAGGTGGCGCACTAGTAGCAATAGGCGCGGGAGTAGCAGTAGGTTTTGCTGGATTAGGATCAGGTTTAGGACAAGGTATAGCAGCTGCTGGAGGTGTAGGTGCAGTTGCAGAAGACAGAGGTATGTTTGCTCAGGGACTTATCTTTGCTGTACTTGCAGAGACTCAGGCTATATACGGGCTGTTAATTGCTATACTGTTAATGTTAGGTGCTGGAATACTTGGTGGAGCAACAAAGAATATTAGCGTCGCTATGGGATTAGCAGCAGTAGGTGCAGGTGCAGCTATTGGATTTGCTGGTCTTGGTTCTGGTATCGGTCAGGGTATCACTGGAGCATCATCTGTAGGTGCAGTAGTAGAAGACAAAGACATGTTCGCTCAGGGTCTTATCTTCGCAGTATTATCAGAGACTCAGGCTATATACGGTCTGTTAGTTGCTATATTGATAATGTTAGGTGTTGGACTCCTCGGAGGAGGTTAAGTATTCAACAGAATACTTGGAGGATAGTTAAATGAACTCTGGGGCAGATAAAATTGTCTCAAGCATAATTTCTGATGCGCAAAGTAAGGCTGATGTTATAATCCAAGAAGCTGAAAGAGAAACTGCTCTTATTGTTGAAGAAGGAGAAAAAGAAGCAGTTTTAGAAAAAGAAAAGATCCTGGAAAATGCCAATAAACAGTCCGCAATGAAATATCAACAGCTCATCTCTGAAGCTAAAATGAACTCCAGAAGAGCAGAGCTTGAGGCAAGAGAAGAAATAATAGAAAGTGCATTTAAACGTGCCGAAGATGAACTAAAGAAAATTGCATCTACTGATAGTGATGAATACAAAGAATCCCTCAAAAAAATCATAGAAGAAGCTTCTATTGAAATTGGTGGGGGAGACTTAATATTATCATTAAAAGCAGATGACGTTGCCAAAGTCAAGGATGCAATTTCATCACTTGAAAAGAATATTGAAGGAAAAACTGGCACTAAAACAACCTTAGAGATTGGAGAAAACATAGCTACCATTGGGGGAGCTGTTGTAAAAACCAAAAATGGAGATATTGAAGTTAACAATACAATCGAAGCTAGAATGCTGAGGTTCAAAAAAGCTCTACGATCAGAGGTTGCAAAAATATTATTTAAATAATAAGGGGGAAAAATCATGGCAGATGGTATCATATCAATAGTAGCTCAAATGGGTTTTCCCTCTATTGATCCTCTTTTAGGTCTTTTAGCACTGGTAGGGTTAATTGTTGGAGCTATAGTGATAGTGGTAGTCATACGACCATTGTTAGATATTTTTCCATATGCTTACCCTAATGCACGAGTAAGAGCAAGAACAGGAAAAATTCTTACAGAAAAACAATTAACAGAAATTATCGAATCAAATGACTTAACAGAAGTGACAAATTATCTTAGAGGACTTCCAGACTATGCAAAATACATAGATCAGTATCCTCTAGAAAAAGCCCTTGATACGCATCTTGCAGATAATTATGAAACATTAACCAAAATAGTCCCAAAGGATATTAAACCTATTTTTAGTGTTTTACTCCAAAAATGGGATATAAGGAATATAAAAAGCATAATTGCTGCAAAAGAAGCAGATTTATCCAGAGATGAAACTGTAAATCTTATAGTTCCATTTGGAGAGTTAAAAGACTCGCTGGATAAACTTTTAGATGCAAAAAGTATCACTGAAATTATCAACGGTCTTGAGGGGACAGCATATGCACATGTTCTTGATGAGGCA
>JAEXBC010000362.1 GCA_023457875.1 Bacillota bacterium
TCTTTAATTTCATCTTAAATACATACTTATATACATTTATTGGTAATTTAACTGATGTGATTAGGATTGTACATGAGATTTCTACATTTAAAACTTTAAAAACACCTGTTTTTGGGGTCTAATCATATTATAGTTAAAGAATTTTCAATTAACTATTCTCTATATTTCATCTTCTTTTTAATCGTCCTATTTAACTCCATTCAAGTTCATTTACTCCTTTATTTAAGAAAAACTCATCCCGAACATATAGTAATAAAAAAATCGCCTCCAAACGGAAGCGATTTTTTTATTCTTCACACAGCTTTCTTTTGTGAAAAATGAAGATAAAAACAGCTAATATAATGATCCAGATATCATTAATTAAAGAAATCAATTCTCCAGATTGTATGGTTGATAAGCGTTGTAAGTGCAAAATAACTGCACCAATCATAAACAAGCCATAGGTAATGACGGTAGGTTTTACAAATTCTTTATAAAAAAAGCCAATACAACCAATCACACCAATACCAAGATGCATACATCCAAGCTCACTGATTACGATGGCCGCATCCATGGGCACATCGAGCAAAGAAGCCGTATAAGAAGGATTAAATGTCTGGATGAACCCAACCACAAGATTACCAATGCCAAAAGAGCTCAAAAGAAAGCATCTGCATAAAAGAGTGATCCAGTCTAAGGTATTATTCTTGTTCTTTTTTTGTTGATACCAATAGAGTATGCCAAACAGCACTAGTGGTCCAGCCAGGTCCTTAAGTATTTTTGATAATAGATGAAACATATGATTTCTTTTCCTTTCCTGAGAAATATTGTTCAAATGCAGTTAGTAGTGATTCCAGGTGAGCCATTTCCTGTGGCGTCAAATTCTGAAAACACTTTTCAATCTCACCCAGCATCTCTCGGTGATAGTTCTGATGTTCTTTGTATACATAGTTGCCACCATCAGACAAAAAGATTTCAATTTCATTTTCTCTTATATCGGAGATTTTTCGCACAACAAGTCCTTTTTTAATAAGACGGTTCATGTTCTGTGTAACCGCACTTTTTGAAATACCAAGTGTTGCTGCCAATTGAGTGGTATTAATCCCCTTTTTGGTTCCCACAACATCTAGAAAATGTAGTTCACTACGGTAGACTTTTATTTCTCGTGATCCAGAGTTTTCACTTATGGTAAGTCTAATCGGTTGTGCAGCAAATGCATTATACTGATTCACCAACATTTCCAGCTTCTGTGCAAAGTATTGAAAATTCATTGCTCCTCCTTATTGTTAATATACTTAACAATAACATAACATATGAATGCAATATGGTCAATCCCTATGATATTCCTTGTTAGGCAATTTTTTATGCTGAAGTTGTTTATTTTACACAGTTCTTCTTATGAGCTTTGAGTTTTTTCATAGCCCAATCATAGTGACTTGCTGTAACACTCACAAAATAAGAACCTAACGTACTCCCACCAACCCATTTATATACACCTTTTGAAAACAATTCCTCATTGGAAAAGGCTTCCGCCAACTCTAGTACTTGCTCGTGGGATTTTTTCTTCATTTCTCTTGCTTCTTCCAAGGATGTGTTTTGATGCTTCCTCCAAAACGCCACATTCATATCACCATATGTTTTCCAATTATACGGTTCAGGAATAAACGGTTTATTTTCTCCATTTTTATTTGCCTTAACCCAGTTCAGCAAAAGTTGATGCCATTCATAGAGATGAATGAGAACATCTCGAAGATTTTTGTCCCTGCCCCAATGAGCCTCTTTCTTTTTGCCATCTGCTGTGAAATCAAATAAAGTTGACAATTCTTTCTCTGTCAATTCAGAAATAAGAATATTCAGTTTCTCATAATTACTAATTGCAGCGACTATCATATCTGACTTTGTTGTTGCTCTGCTCATTGTCATTATCCTCCTTATGGTATCAAGACCAAACACTAAATTATACTGTTTTCCAACGCTTGAGTGTCGGGAAAAACTCTTTCATCATATTACGGGCTTCGTCCTCGCTCATTCCAGAATTAGCAGAAGCCATATGCGGAACACACAATTCAATCATTTCATCAATTGTACAATTTGTTGTAAATGCACCATTTTCAAAACAATATTTGCAATAGTCCTCGTTCTTGCTACCATCTGCATTACTTCCATACATTTCATCCGTATTTCCCATTGGCATACCACAACATTGACAATATTTTTCGTTCATCTTGTTATCCTCCTAAAATTATTGGTAATTACCTTTACAAATAGAGCATATCACATAAATGCTGACACCATATGTCAAGGTTTATTTTTTTCATAAATCTTCTTTGCTTCATCAGACAAAACCTCACGCAAATAGGCAGGCTCTATTACCCGAACATAAGCCCCAAAGGAAAGAAGATACCCAATCAGCCATTCGTCCTCTGGCATATAGGCAGTCGCTATAAACTCGCCATTTTCCTGTTCGGCAAGTTCATCGTCCTTAAACTCATCATAAACACGGTGTGCCACTTGTTTAGAAAAGCGAAGCACGATTTTGTTATAAGCATTCTGCTCAGTATCCTTCAAATCTGGAAATTCTACAGGAATAAAATCTTCATCCAAAAGCTCGCACGCTACAATACGGTTTATTTTGAAAAGACGGAAGTCATTTTTCTCTGTGCAATAGGCTTTAACATACCATTCCTTTGATTTGTATAAGAGCTTTAAAAGGTAAATTTTTCTCGTTGTTTTTTTGCAGTAGGAGCTGACATAAACAATAGAGACGACTTTATGGTTGACAGTTGCCTTTTTCAATAGTTCGAATTTAGCATTGTCCTGTGTTTTGCTTCCCCAACGACCAAAATCTACTTCAAACCAATTTTCTGTATGTGTATTAAAAAGCGCAGAAAGCTTTGTCAACATTTCTCTTTCATAGATGTTGTCAACAACGGACAAACTCTGTAAGGCAGCTAATATGTCTTTCTTTTCCTTATCGGAGAAAAAGGCTTTTTCCAATACATAACTGTCAAGAATTTGTATGCCACCCTTTCTGCCAGTTGAAACATAAATAGGAATACCAGCACCACTAATCACATCTACATCACGATAAATAGTTCTTACAGATACCTCAAATTTCTCCGCCAATTCAGGAGCAGTGACACGTCCTTTCTCTAAGATAAAGTAAACTATCTTAAACAGTCGATTTTCTTTCAAGTAAACACCTCCTTGTACCACTATTATAATACATTAACCTTGACATTGTGTGTCAAGGTTAGTGAATGCAAGTTTCTTTATCCGTTTACAATATTTCAGCTATTTTCTCCATATGATGATTATCTGTTCCACAACAACCACCATATATTTTTAAATAAAATTGTTTTAATTTTTTCATATCTTTTGCTAAATCATTTGGAGTTGATGTTTTTAATTCTTCAGAACGATCTAATTCGCTGTATGGTAATGCGGATGTATTAGCTTGAATACCTTTAAAACGTTGTTTTACTAACTGTGTATCATTAAAAAGTTGGCTTAACGCCTTGTATAATATAATTGGATGCACACAGTTACTCATATAACAAATTGGCTTATCAATTTCTAAACTGTCAATTTGCTGAATGGCATCATGAATTGTTGTCCCGTCTATTAGTTTTCCGTTTTCTTGAATAGTAAAACTAATAATATACGGAAGTCCTGTTTGTGCCATAGCTTTAGCCATACCACAAGCCTCTTGTATATTTGGCATGATTCCTGCATACAAAAAGTCTACATTAGCTTTTTTAAATACATTTGCTTGCCAAGAATGAAATTTGAAAGCTTCTTGTTCACTCAATGCGCCTTCACCAGTGTATGCCTCTCCTTTACATCCCATTAATCCACCAACAAACATATTTGCATTATCTTTTTGAATTTCTTTTAAAAAAGCCACATTATCTAGTATAATTTGTTGATCATATCCTGCATTTTTTACGTTCTCATAATTTGCTCTTCGTGTCGGGGTAGTAGCAATAAACGGAAGTTTATATTTATTTGCAATTTCACTGTATTGTTGCCACAATGTCTTAAGTGCTTTTTTACCATCCTCAGAATATATTAGATTTGCCATGGCAACCGCACCATCTATTTTTAAGCCATATTCACGCTTTAAACGCTCACCAAGAGCGCCTTCCATCAAAATGTAATCACTATTATTAAATACTCTTCTAAATTTCATGCAGCTAATACCTCTTTTTATTATATGCAGATAAGTGATGTGCATCCAAGAAAGATTTGACCTCTAAGCTCTTATCTCTTTCACTCTACCTACAATACCATATAGTACAGACACTTATTAATACCCCTATACTTTTTTGCAAATCAAACCCTCTCATTTCGCGCTTAAAAAAAATGAAATATATGTTTCTTTAAAATTCTTTTGTGTTGCTCGTGCTATCGGCACTCTATAACCTGTTTTGGTTATAAGTTCGTTTTTGATAAAAGTATCTATGTTCAATAAATTTACAATATAACTTCTGTGGCATTTAAAAAAACCTGCATCAACACTCAATTGTTGCTCAAAATAATATAAAGGCTCAACAGATTTTAATGTAAGCCCTGATATTAAGGAAAGGGTTGTTCCTTTATGTGATGCTTCCACATACTCAATCTCATTAAAATACACCTTTTTAAATCCGTCAGCAGTATGTACCACTATGCTACTTTGCGTCTTTTTGAGTTGTTGAGTTGCTTTATCAAGCGCCTTGGATAGCTCATCATAATCCACAGGCTTTAGCAGATAATTGCTTGCTTCCACTTTATAGGAGTCAATGGCAAATTCTTTAGAAAATGTCATGAAAATAATTTTTGTCCTATCATCAAATGCTCTAATTTCCTTTGCTGTATCAATACCATTCACAAGCGGCATCACAACATCTAAAAATATAATGTCAATTGGATTGCATCTGCTTTCTTTGATTAAATCATTACCGCTGTTAAATATTAAAATTTGTGAAGATATAGACGACATTGACAGCCATTTATCTATTTGAGCTTTTGCCGCATCTCTACATACTTTATCATCATCGCATATCGCAATTCTCATAAATCACTGTCCTCCTTGATTTATAAATTATAACCTAACGCATAGCACACTAAGATGAGCTCATTACCGTTCGTTCCTAATATTCAACATTTTACTCCTAAAACATAGCAAAAGGGTTAATTCTATTCTATAATAATTGTATACTATTATAAGAAGCATTATATACAGGAGGCTGTTATGCAAAAGAATACACGATCAACAATCCCATATATCCTTCTAATTCTAGGATCTTTTTTGTTTATGCTTCTTTTTGCCTACAACACAAGCCCTCTTTTTGAGTATTTGGGTGTAGACAGCGGTATGTATCTTGTTATTGGTAAGGCAATGGCACAAGGAGAGACCCTTTATTCAGGTCTCTTTGACCATAAGGGTCCGATCATTTTTATTTTTAATATGCTTCCACAGCTTTTTATTGACGGAACAATAGGCGTATGGCTTATAGAGCTTTTGCTGATAATCATTTCTGCTATTATGCTTTATAAAATTGCAGACCAGTATATTAATAATACCTTATCACTTTGCGTACCACTTGCCTATATATGGATAACGGTTACATTATTCAACGGCGGAAATTATACCGAGGAAAACAGTAATTTCTTTTGTATTATTTCACTTTTTATTTTTGACAAGTGGCTAAAGGATAAAAAGCTGACCGCACCAATGTTCTATAGTCTTGGTTTGTGCTTCAGCTTAGTATTTTTCACACGAGCGAATAATGTTGCACTGATTGTATCAATTATCCTTTTTATTGGCATTTATATGATTAAGAAAAGTCCGGAGAAAATCAGAAGTGCTTTCATTTTCGGCACTTTAGGAATAATGACTGTTACACTTCCGATAGTAATATATCATTTATATACAGGAACACTGTATGATATGTTTTACGCAACTTTTTTACATAATATTAAATATTGCCAAGTTGGAGACGAACATTTTCGTCTTCTTCCTAATGGAAACAGCCAGCAGCTTTTGTGCTTTTATATTGCTTTGGGCATAAATATAATTGCGATGTGTACCTGTTATTCAAGTGACAACATAAAAATCGGCAACTTTATCTTACTTAGCTCTATAGTCATTTCATTTGCAATATTGATAGGAAGGCGTCCTTATATGTATTATTGGACGCTTCTAGCACCTTTAAGTGCCTATGCTGCCATATTTATCATACAGTATGGCATAAAAATTAAGAAAAAGTCTCTATCCGTGATTGCCTTAGCCTTGCTTTTTGCATTGATGTGTACCAATAGCTTTTTGGCTACAGAAATAACCGAGAAAAAAAGTTATATTACCGACTATAAACGAAGCGCACACGAAATGTACAATCTGATACCAGATGATGAGAAAAACGATTGCTTTGCTTATAATATGCCTGCCATGTTTATCTATGAAGTAAACTTAATTACTCCCTGCAAGTATTTTACGATGCAGACTTGGATGGCTAAAATAAATCCAGACATTGCGAACTATTGTACAGATTTCGTAAAGAAAAATGAACCAGAATGGGTTTTATCGTACTTTGATTTCCAAAGCGACAATACAAACCCTGAGCTTTCAGAAATAATAAGGACAGGCTACACCGAAGTATTTAATAATGACAGTGGCTATTTATACAGAAAGGTGGCTAGCTTCCAATGAAAAAAATAACAATTATCGGTGCAGGCCCAGCAGGACTCACTGCTGCTTATGAAATTCTAAAAAAAACGGAAAAATACCAAGTTACCATCCTCGAGCAAACAGACAGAATAGGCGGCATTGCCTGTACTGTCCGCCACAACGGAAATTATATGGATTTAGGTGGACATAGATTTTATTCCAAATGTGATCACATAACAAAATGGTGGCACGATGTTCCAGGTGTCACGCTACTTAAAAGAATACGCAAATCGGAAATATATTTTAACAGAAAATTTTTCAATTATCCCATAAAAGCAGATTTAAAAAATTTATCTGTACTTGGTGTCAAAGAACTTGTACTGATTTTTGCCGATTACTTAAAGGCTCAGATTAAAAAGAAAGAGGAAAATTCTCTTGAGGATTTTTACATCAATCGCTTTGGAAAAAGGCTTTATGAGCTTTTCTTTAAAAACTATACCGAAAAGGTCTGGGGAATATCTCCAGACAAAATCTCTTCCGATTGGGGCAGTCAACGTGTAAAAGGGTTAAGCATTTTTGAGGTTATAAAAGATAGTCTCAAGGCTGCTCTTCACATAAAAGATACCCATAATACGCAAACCTCTCTTATTGAGGAATTTTACTATCCCGCATATGGCCCAGGCGAGCTGTGGACTGCAGTTGCACAAGAAATTGAAACAATGGGAGGTAAAATCAGAAATAACTGCTGCGTCAGCAAGGTGATTACGGA
>JAEXBC010000363.1 GCA_023457875.1 Bacillota bacterium
ATATATCATCATAAAGGAAATTGTATTAAAAGTACAATAAATAAAGTCTTTTATGGGCCTGTTGGGGGATTTTATGTTTAAAAAATACGCAATATTTGAATTTCCGTAACTATTGAACATGAAAATAAAATAGTATAGAATACATATAGGGATACTTAATATCTTATTCTTGCCTTACAATTAAGTTATGACATCATGGTATAGTTCAATAAAATATAACTACTAAAAGGGTCTGTTATCCTTCTAAAATAAATTAACATTAACGTGAACTATTAATACACAAAAAATGGATTAGTTCAGTACCACTTTATCCAGAAATATACCATCGTGTTATGCTATTTTATTTGTTTAAAGTCATTACACAATATTTTGGAAAGAAAATGTTTGATAAAACATTGACAGGGTATGCCTATGAACTTAAATCAACTTTATTATTTTAAAAAATTAGCAGAATTACAAAGTTACACTAAAACCTCTGCCCAGTTATATATTAGTCAGCCAAGTCTTAGTTATTCCATCTCAAATCTAGAAAATGAGTTGGGAACTTCTTTATTTGAGAAAAAGGGACGAAATGTGGTTTTGACCAACCATGGTAAAGAATTCTACATATGCATTCAAGAAGTTTTGGAAAAACTAGAACATGGTATTAATACCTTAAAGCAAAGTTGTGATAATTCTAAGAATAGAATCAGTATTGCAACTCTGCCTATCTTGCCTAGTGATTTTATTCCCAAGAGTATTAAGACCTACATGAACAATTTTCCCAAAACCACCTTTGATATCTTTACCTGTATCACAACCCAAGAAGTTATAACTGGTGTGTTAGATGGCATTTATGACATTGGTTTTTGTTCCAAGGTGGAAAATGAAAATGACTTAGTTTTTGTGCCTATGATTACCCAAGAGATTGTTGTTGTCACCAAAAAGGAACATGAATTATCCAAACAAGAACCACTCACAATCTCCCATTTGCAGGATTACCCGCTTATAACTTATAGAGAAAATAGTCCCCTTGGCATCTATATCCGTAATCTTTTTAAAGAAAAAAATATAGCACCAAATATTATGTTCTCTTTTGATGGAGAAATAACTATCGGTGAAATGGTTGCCCTTGATTTCGGGATTGCCGTCATTGCCTATACCCCACTACTAAGAAACCAAAATATTTCCATTATTCCTTTAAATGTAGAATCAGATTTGCCGCTACTGCACTTAACTTATAAAAAACACTCAGAGCATTCACAGTGTATAAAGGATTTTCTACAGCTTCTTAGAAAGAATACGACTATTCCACACTAATCTAAGAAGGTATAGATGGATTTTGCAATTTTATCCAGGGAAGCTTGGACTTCTACTGCACCGATGTTATAGGCAACCTTGGGCATTCCATAAACCACAGCTGATTTTTCATCTTGTCCTATGGTTCTTGCTCCTTTGCGTCTCATAGACAGAAGCCCCTTTGCCCCATCATAGCCCATCCCTGTAAGAATGACTCCGATTGCCTTTTTTCCTGCTTCCTGCGCCACTGATTCAAAGAGAACGTCAACAGAAGGACAGTGTCCATTGACTTTATCTCCGTCAAAACACTGTACTTTATATTGATTACCAAATTTTTTTATCTTCATATGTCGATCGCCTGGTGCAATAAGCACTTGGCCCTTTTCAACATAGTCACCTGTCTGTGCTTCTTTTACTTTAAGGTTTGTGAGTTCATTCATTCGCTCGGCAAACTTAAGAGAGAAAATAGGCGGTATATGCTGTACAATGACAATTCCAGGGGTACTATTAGGTAGTGCCTTTAGAATATGAAAAATAGCTTCTGTACCACCTGTAGAGGCCCCTATTGCTATGATTCTTTCACGGTTAATGTTTGTGTTATTCATAATCTTATCTTGTACTGTTGCTTTCTTGTAATCTAGAACCTTAGATACCGATGCAATTTTAACTTTAGTTATAAGTTCAAGAATAAAATTTTGGACACTATTTACTGAGCTTACATCTGGCTTGACTACAAAGTCTACAGCACCAGCATTCATTGCATCAAATACTGCTCCACTAACGGAACTAACAACAATGATTGGTAGCGGATATTGGGGCATCAGTCTTGTAATAAATTCTATTCCATTCATTTTGGGCATTTCTACATCGCAGGTCATTACATCTGGCTGATATTGTATAATTTTATCTCTTGCATCAAAAGGGTCCATTGCTGTAGCAACAACTTCAATACCCATATCAGAAGAAATTCCCCGTGATAGTACTTCTCTAAATACAATACTATCATCTACTACTAATACTCTTATCTTCTTTTTTAGTTCCATGTCTTCACTCCATCCTGACTTTCCTGTATACAGAAGGCATAACATATTGAAACCTGGTGTGTTCTCGATTGAGACATTCTGAATGCCCTATAAAAAGATATCCACCATATTCTAACGAATGATAAAACTTATCCACTAATTCCTGTTTTGTTTGTGCATCAAAATAAATCATTACATTCTTACAAAATATCACATGAAATTTTCTTTTGAAAGGGAAGATTTTGTCCATTAAATTAAACTTTCTAAAAATCACTTCCTCCTTTAGCCTATCTTTTATCACACTATGTTGATGACTATAGTTAGAAAAATAGTTGTGTTTCCAATGGTTTGGAAGAGACGCTATTTTTTCATGACTATACACGCCTTTTTTGGCTTCCTCAAGAACTTTACCAGAAATGTCAGTTGCTAGTATCTTAGCATTCCAGAACATCTTTTCACTTCCGAGATACTCATCAATAATCATCGCTAATGTATATGGCTCCTCACCAGAGGAGCAGCCTGCGCTCCATATACGAAGGTCTTTATCCTTTGCTGTGTATGTAATTTCAGGCAATGTTTTCTCTGAAAAATATTTAAAATGCTCCGCTTCTCTCATGAAAAAGGTATGGTTTGTGGTAATTTTATTAATTAATGTAGTTGCTGCTATTTCTGTTCTATCTGAGATCACATAATTATAATACTCTGAGAAATCATTGAATCCTTTTTCAATCAGCACATTTTGAAGTCTTCCCACCAATAAAGCCTGTTTTTCTTCTTTTAGGTTAATCCCATAATGGGTTTTAATATAAGCAGCTAATTGATTAAATTCTTTCTTGGTAATTGTAATCACAAATGAATTCACCTCTTATAAAGAGAGGTGCAAGCCTCTCGGTTCGCACCATCTCTAAAGTTATATTAATACTTTCCAAATTCGGTATCACTTAATGCTATCTTAGGTTTTGCATTTGCTCCTTTGGTATTTGACTCTGGCATTTGTCCCAAACTACTATTTTTGTTTGCTGACATACTCTCAAGCATTTTTAATACTTCTGGATTTACCTTTTCATTTCTATTATATGTATTGACATTTCTCTTAAGCTTATATTGATTTACTGTTTCTTTTAAGAGACTTGCTTGGCTAGAAAGTTCCTCACTTGCAGCGGCACTTTCTTCTGAAGTAGCTGAGTTAGACTGTACTACCTGTGACACTTGCATAATGCCTTGATTAATTTGTTTAATACCAATTGCCTGTTCATTGGATGCATTGGCTATACCACTTACTAGAGTAGCAACATGTTCAATACCATCCACAATTTTATCAAGAGCCTGGGCTGTATTTTTAGCAATGATTGTACCTCCTTCGGATTTCTTAATGGAGCCTTCAATCATATCCGTTGTCTCTTTTGCTGCATTAGCAGAACGAGCAGCCAGATTTCTAACTTCTTCTGCTACTACTGCAAAGCCTTTTCCATGCTGTCCAGCTCTAGCCGCTTCTACTGCTGCGTTGAGTGCAAGTATGTTCGTCTGAAATGCAATATCATCAATCACTTTGATTACCTTTGAAATATTAGTAGAGGCCTCGTTGATTTCATCCATTGCCTTGAGCATTTCCTGCATCTGAGCATTACCTTGTTTGGCATTAGCTTTTGCTTCTTCAGCAAGTTCATTGGCTTGATTAGCATTTTGTGCATTAAGCGTTGTCTGTGAAGAGATTTCTTCAATTGAGGCTGTAAGTTCTTCTATGGCAGTGGATTGTTCCGTTGCCCCTTCTGAAAGAAGAATACTTGAATCTGATACCTGTTTTGAACCTACGGCAACTTGCTCTGATGCCCCATAGATGTCGGATAGAACCTCATTATTTTTTCTTACCAATTCAGCCAGCTTATTACCAAGAAGGTCATTTGGCGAGCTAATTGGAACTTCTACTGTAAGATCACCAGAGGCTACCTTTTCTGCTGCTAATGCTTGAGCGCGAATGTTATCAATCATCTTTCCAAAGGAGAGAGCTAAGCTTCCAACCTCATCCTTGCTATCTGCCTCAACATTGACGTCCACATCACCGAGAGCAAGCTTATCAGCTGCCTTTACCATCTTCTTAATTGGTGTGCTGATGATACGTGAGATATAAAGACCAAGTACAATGGGTATAATCACACCAACTGCTATCACAATAATCATGGTTATAATGGCTTGGGATGCCATAGCATCATTATGCTCAGATCTTTCCTCACCATCTGCAGCATTGTCCTTCATTAAGCTAAGAAAGCTAGCTCTAAGTTCGTTACCTACTTCATCACTATCCACTAGGATAACATTTTTTGCTTGCTCATTCTGTCCAGATTGAACATAATTAACTACCTGCTGCATATAAGATTTATATTCTTCCCACAGCGAATTAAGTTCTTCAAAGGCTGATTTTTCTTCCTCACCTTCCATTGTATCTTCATATTTCAAAAGTGACCCATCTATAGTGG
>JAEXBC010000364.1 GCA_023457875.1 Bacillota bacterium
GAGCAAAGTCAAAGTATAAAGGAATGCCAAGTATGGCTTACGAGATTGACTACTTCATAGTAGATAAAAACGGCAATCTTTCTTTTGATGACAGAGCTGATAGCAAGGAAGTTGAAACCTTGCTTGAACAGTTGGCTAACAAAGGCTTTCAGGCAGAACCTACAAACATTACCGACTCAACTAAAAAAACACCACAGAGCGAAAACCTGGGGCTTACAGTGGCAATGCCAAGAGATTATTTTAAAGACGAGAGTCTTAGTAACTTGAAAAATATTATTGAATCCAAAACAAGCCTAATTAAAAAGGCACTTGGCATACCAAATCTTCCAATCCAGGTAGATGAAGAAAAGGTTAGCTTTCCTTGGTTTGAAATTACAACTAAAGATAGTGAAGAAACTACAGCTTACACACATTTCATTTATGCACTTTGTGAAATGGCAAGAAATCAGCAAAGAGTAAGTGCTAAAGAGAAAGAGGTAGATAATGAGAAGTATGCATTCCGCTGCTTTCTTCTTAGACTTGGATTTATTGGTAACGAGTATAAAACAGAACGAAAGATTCTAATGAAAAACCTTTCTGGCTCGGCAGCTTTTAAAAATCAAAAGAAGGAAGAGGTGGCATGTGATGAGATTTCCAAGTAGAGAAATAGTTGAGCGAGTTCGAAAAGAGTATCCAAAGGGATCACGAGTAGAACTTGTGAAAATGGATGATGTTGGGGCACCACCTATTGGAACCAAAGGAACAGTTAGAGGTGTTGATGATACAGCATCAATTATGGTTCGATGGGATAACGGCTCAGGACTTAATGTAGTTTACGGAGAGGATAGCTGCAAGAAACTTGATTCTGTCAAAATCACTTGCTATGGAGAGTCCGAAATGTGGGATAGCAGAAAAGAGGCTTCTGATTTTTACCTTAAAGCTATTGCAGGGTCAGAAGGTAGTGAATGTCAACGCTATACAAAGATTTACACAGAATTAATGAGTGGCAATGTAGAGTGTAGTGATGAGGAGAATTAAAGAATAACCAATCTAAACTAAACAGACTTGGGATAGAGCCAACATCAGGCTCTGTTCCTCGTAATAAAAAGACCTTAATGGTCTATTTTTTATGCCAGTTAGGGGGTGAGCATTTGAAAAAACTTAAGAAATACAAACCAACTAAATACATGGCTAAGGAATCTTGCTACGATGAGGATGCTGCTGATTTTGCGGTTGCTTTTATTGAGGAACTTTGCCATACAAAAGGAAAATGGGCAGGACAGCCCTTCAAGCTGATTGATTGGCAAGAACAGATTATCCGTGATTTGTTTGGTGTATTAAAACCAAACGGATATCGGCAATTTAATACAGCCTATGTTGAAATACCCAAAAAACAAGGCAAGTCAGAATTAGCAGCTGCCATTGCACTTCTTCTTACGTGTGGTGATGGAGAAGAACGTGCAGAAGTTTATGGATGTGCTGCTGATAGAAATCAAGCAAAAATAGTATTTGATGTTGCTGTTGATATGATTAAGTTTTGCCCCTCCCTAGCGAAACGAGTAAAGATTTTAGATTCCCAGAAGAAGTTTATATATAAGCCTACAAACAGTGTTTATCAAGTGTTATCGGCTGATGTAGCAAACAAGCACGGATTTAATACACATGGAGTTATATTTGATGAACTTCATGTACAGCCAAACAGAAAACTCTATGATGTTATGACCCAAGGCTCTGGTGATGCAAGAATGCAGCCGTTGTATTTCTTAATAACTACAGCCGGTAATGATACAAACTCCATCTGTTATGAAATACATCAGAAGGCCCTTGATATTGAATCCGGGAAAAAAATTGACCCGACATTTTATTCAGTTATCTATGGGGCAGATGAATCGGAAGATTGGACAGACCCAAAGGTATGGGAGAAAGCAAATCCATCACTTGGGGTTACAGTGGATATTGATAAAGTAAAAATGGCTTGTGAATCAGCAAAGCAAAATCCAGGTGAAGAAAATAGTTTTCGTCAGTTAAGGCTTAATCAGTGGGTAAAACAATCGATTCGATGGATGCCTATGGAAAAATGGGATGCTTGTGCATTCCCTGTTTCTGAAGATGATTTAGAAGGGCGTATTTGTTATGGAGGACTTGACCTTTCAAGTACAACGGATATTACAGCCTTTGCTTTGGTATTCCCACCACTTGATGAAGAAGATAAGTTTGTAGTCTTACCTTACTTTTGGATTCCGGAAGAAACTTTGGATTTAAGAGTCAAAAGAGATCACGTTCCTTATGATGTGTGGGAAAAACAAGGATACATTCAAACAACTGAGGGAAATGTTGTGCATTATGGATATATTGAAAAATTTATTGAAAGCTTAGGTGAGCGATTTAACATTCGTGAAATAGCCTTTGACCGTTGGGGTGCTGTTCAAATGGTGCAAAACTTAGAGGGGATGGGATTTACGGTAGTGCCCTTTGGACAAGGATTTAAAGATATGTCACCACCAACTAAGGAACTAATGAAACTAACATTAGAGCAGAAACTTGCTCACGGTGGGCATCCGGTTTTAAGGTGGATGATGGATAATATTTTTATAAGAACTGATCCTGCAGGAAATATTAAAGCAGATAAGGAAAAGTCCACGGAGAAAATTGATGGTGCTATTGCAACGATTATGGGACTTGATAGAGCAATAAGATGTGGGAATAATGGCAGCGCCTCTGTTTATGATGATAGGGGTATTCTGTTCCTTTAATATAAATGTGCAATCGCCTATGATTTTACAAAATCATAATCTAGCTGCAATATTTTCTGTTATACTTATGATAAAAATATTGGGGGAACAAGGACAAGAGTTAATTCTGCAGTTCGAATTATTAAGACAGAAAAGGTATTGTATGCACTTGAGCTAATTGATGGTTCAGATATAAGAGTACTTCCAGAGGCAGTGGTTAATGCAAAGGAAACAATTAGGAAAATTAAAAATGGCGAAATTATATTACCTAATTTACAATAATTTTTTTGTAGCAAAGCATCTATCAGAATGAAACGATAGGTGCTTTTTTGATGCCTATTTTTGAAAGGATGTGATAAACATGAGCATATTAAATGGACTTTTTAAATCTAGAGATAAACCTAGCAATGCAACAAGTGGTAGTTCTTATCGATTTTTTCTAGGAGGTTCAACTTCAGGAAAACCAGTAACCGAACGAACCGCAATGCAAATGACAGCAGTATATTCTTGTGTGAGAATATTATCGGAAACAGTAGCAGAGTTACCACTTCATTTTTATAAATATACAAAAGACGGTGGTAAAGAAAAGGCTACTGACCACCCTTTGTATTTTCTACTACACGATGAGCCAAATCCAGAAATGACATCCTTTGTTTTTCGGGAAACGTTAATGACTCATTTACTTTTATGGGGTAATGCATATGCACAAATCATCCGGAATGGAAAAGGTGAAGTAGTGGCACTTTACCCTCTTATGCCCAATCGGATGAGTGTTGATAGAAATGAAAAAGGACAGCTTTATTATACCTATAACACAAGTAAAGATGATGCACCTACTATGAATGGTAACACTGTGATATTAAAGCAAACGGATGTACTTCATATTCCGGGACTTGGTTTTGATGGATTGGTTGGTTATTCGCCGATTGCAATGGCAAAGAATGCGATTGGTATGGCGATTGCCTGTGAGGAATATGGTGCTAAGTTCTTTGCAAATGGTGCAACACCGGGAGGAATACTTGAGCATCCTGGTACAGTAAAAGACCCGACAAAAGTAAGAGAAAGTTGGACTTCAGCTTTTGGTGGAAGTTCTAATTCCCACAAGGTAGCTGTATTAGAAGAAGGAATGAAGTATACTCCCATTTCTATTTCACCAGAACAAGCACAATTCTTGGAAACAAGAAAATTTCAGATTAATGAGATTGCTCGAATTTTCAGAGTGCCACCTCATATGGTTGGTGACCTTGAAAAGTCGAGCTTTTCTAATATAGAGCAACAATCCTTAGAGTTTGTAAAGTACACCTTAGATCCTTGGGTATGTAGGTGGGAGCAAGCAATGATTCGCTCATTATTATCATCTGAGGAGAAGAAAGATTATTTTATCAAGTTCAATGTAGACGGTCTTCTGCGTGGTGATTATCAAAGTCGTATGAATGGGTATGCCACGGCAAGACAGAATGGCTGGATGAGTGCCAATGATATTAGAGAACTTGAGAATTTAGATCGAATCCCTATTCAAGAGGGTGGAGATCTATATTTGATAAATGGAAATATGACTAAGCTTGCTGATGCAGGAATATTTGCAACAGGAGGAAAGGAGGAAACTGATAATGAAGAAGTTTTGGAAGTGGAAGAATCAAATGATTCTGAACAAGGAAACACAGGAGCAGACGATGGAACGAGTGCTATTCCTAAACGGCACCATCGCAGAAGATAGTTGGTTTGACGATGATGTTACGCCGCAGCTATTTAAGGATGAACTGCTAAGTGGTAATGGTGATGTCACTGTTTGGATTAACTCACCCGGAGGTGATTGTGTTGCAGCAGCCCAAATTTACAATATGCTAGTTGACTATAAAGGGAATGTCACAGTAAAGATTGATGGCATTGCAGCAAGTGCTGCATCTGTTATTGCTATGGCAGGAACAAAGGTTTTAATGTCACCTGTTTCTATGTTAATGATCCATAACCCTATGACCATTGCCTATGGAAGTAGCGAAGAAATGCAACGAGCGATTTCAATGCTTGATGAGGTTAAAAACAGTATCATTAATGCCTATGAAATTAAAACGGGCATATCTCGTACTAAGTTATCTCACTTGATGGATGCAGAAACTTGGATGGATGCAAATAAAGCAGTGGAGTTAGGTTTTGCAGATGAAGTAATTACAAGAAATATGGATATGGAAAATATGGAAGTTCCACAAGTTTCTATGCTCTATTCAAAAACAGCGGTTACCAATTCACTAATGGATAAACTCGCTGAAAAATGTAAGACCAAACAAAAAGTAAATAACGAACAAAAAATCAAAGCCGACTCCCTTATGGATCGGCTTAATTTAATGAAAAATTGGAGGTAGTTTAAGATGACTATTTTAGAATTAAGAGAAGCAAGAAATAAGGCTTGGCAAGGTGCTAAAGCCTTTGTTGAGAGCAAACGTGATAAAGACGGATTGCTATCAGAAGAAGATGCAAAAGCCTATGCTGTAATGGAGCAAAAGGTAAAAGATTTAGGCCAAGAAATTGAGCGTATGCAGGTGATGGAAGATTTAGAAAATGAACTTAATAAGCCTGTGAATACCCCAATTACTCATAAGCCTTCAAGTGGTAAATCAGAAGAAAAGAAAACGGGTATGAGAAAAAGTGGACCGAGATCCACTGATGAGTATAAAAATGCTGTTCTTTTGGCAATGCGTTCAAATTTTAAGCGTATTGATAATGTTCTTTCAGAGGGGATCGATACCGATGGAGGTTACCTTGTTCCGGAAGAATATGATAATCGTTTGATTGAAGGGCTAGAAGAAGAGAATATATTTAGAAAGCTTGGTACTAGAATTACAACGAGTGGTGAACGTAAAATCAATATCGCAGGAAGTAAACCTGCCGCAGCGTGGATTGATGAAGGTGAGGCACTTACTTGGGGTGATGCAACATTTGACCAAATTTTGCTTGATGCCCATAAACTTCATGTTGCGGTAAAGGTCACTGATGAACTGCTATATGATAATGCATTTGGACTAGAAAGTTATATCCTTAATGCATTTACAAAGGCGTTATCTAACGCAGAGGAAGATGCATTCCTTAATGGTGATGGTAATAAAAAACCACTTGGTATCTTTGCTACAACGGGTGGTGGCCAAGTTGGAGTTACAACAGCAAGTGCTACAACGATTACAGCTGATGAGATTATCAATCTTATTTATGCATTGAAAAGACCATATAGAAAGAATGCTGCATTTATCATCAACGATCAGACCTTATCTATTCTAAGAAAATTAAAAGATGGTAATGGTGCTTATCTATGGCAACCAACACTTACAATGGGTGAACCAGATAGATTACTTGGATATCCGGTTTATACATCAGCATATGTTCCAACGGTTGCAGCAGGAAATCCTGTCATTGCTTTTGGTGACTTTAGCTATTACAACATTGGTGACCGTGGTACTCGTTCCTTTGCAGAATTAAAAGAACTCTTTGCAGGTAACGGTATGGTTGGATTTGTAGCGAAAGAACGTGTAGATGGAAAGTTAGTTCTTCCAGAAGCAGTGCAAATTCTTAAAATGAAAGCGTAAGGCGATGCTATTTGTTGCAATCACTAAAATACTCATAAATGGGTAAAGATACCACAATTACGGGTGGCGCTCTCTAAATTAAAGAGGGATACCAAGTGCAGCTAATCAAGCAAAGAGTAGAGCTGCGGATGCGGCTACGGCTACCCAAGTTTTAGATTTTAATACACTACTAACGAAACTAAAAAATGAAGGCTTGATGAGAAGAAATAAATAAAAAAAGGCGGTGATAATATGACCCTTCTTGAAAAAGTTAAGGCTAACCTTATTTTAGAACATTCGCAGGATGATGCCCTTCTTGAAATTTATATTGCTGCGGCTATTTCCTATGCAGAAAGTTATCAGCATATTTTAGAGGGCACTTATTCGGAATCAAAAATGCCACCCACCACAGAACAGGCAGTCATTATGCTTGTGAGCCATTTCTATGAAAGTAGAGATGGCTCTACTGGTGGTTTCTTTGCAGATAATGTAAATGCAAGTCAGCAGGTTTGGAATACAGTCAATCTTCTTTTGCGACTTGATCGAGACTGGAAGATATAAAAATTGAAAGCGAGGTTTGCTTATGAGTTTTGGTAAAATGAACGCTTTTATTGATATTATAAAAACCCAGATGGTTAAAGATGCAGAAGGATTTTCTATGGAAACAGATGTGGTGGTATCGTCCATAAGAGCTTACCGCGAAGGTAGACATGGAACTGAAAAATGGGCAAATCGTGCAGTGTTTTCTGATGCTACTGACCTTTTTCGATTTCGAGCTATTCCGGATATTTCGGTTACTACGGATATGGTCATTGTCTGTGAAGGGGAAAGATTTGAAATCACCTCAGTTGAAGATGTAAAAGGAAGAGGAATGTACGTTGAGGTGTTAGGAAAGAAGGTGGAGGTAAGTGGCTAAAGTAGCATTTAAAATGCCTGAAGAATTCTTACTGCAGTTATCAAAGCTAGAAAGTAAAACCGATGAAATCATTCCAAAAGTTCTAGAGGTTGGAGGTGAGGTTGTTGCTAATAAAGTGAAATCAAACCTACAAGCAATGATAGGAAATGGGATAAAAGAAGAAAGTCGGTCTACAGGTCAACTTATTTCTGCACTTGGTGTAACTACTGCAAAACAAGATAAAGAGGGGAATTACAATGTTAAGGTAGGATTCTCAGAGCCAAGAAGAGATGGCAAATCAAATGCAATGATTGCAGGTGTTTTAGAATATGGAAAACATGGTCAAAGTCCAAAACCCTTTTTAAAACCTGCGAAATCTGCTAGTAAGAGTGCCTGTATAAATGCTATGAAGGAAAAGTTCGAAGAGGAGATAAACAAGTTATGAGCATTTTGCAACAATTAACAACACTACTAGAACCTATTCTTCCTATAGAAACAGGGATCTTTAATGGTAAAGCACCAAAGGAATATATCATACTAACTCCTCTTACAGATAGCTTTGAACTTTTTGCAGATAACAAGCCCGAAGTTGAGGTACAGGAAGTACGGTTATCCCTTTATTCAAAGGGGAATTATTTGGTTTTGAAAAAAAGAATTGTAGATATTCTTTTGGAGGCAGATTTTGCGATAACAGATAGGCGCTACGTTGGACACGAAGATGATACAGGATATCATCACTATGCCATTGATGTGGCAAAAGAATTTATATACTATAAACGTGCAAAAACAGTTCCAGTAAATTTACAGTATTAAATTACCAGTATTATTTTTAGCAAAACAAAAAACATTTATGTTATCCCTTGGTATAATTAAGTCGACAAAAACAATAAT
>JAEXBC010000365.1 GCA_023457875.1 Bacillota bacterium
ATTCTCTTGACTGAATGTAGGTAGCCTTAACCGTTACATTAAGTAAACTCGACTCCATTTTGGTGTTGAGTTTGTACATTAAGAAAAACTTTATCTTCTTGTTCAACATGATTAACGCATAAAAACATATCATAAGTATCTTAGCCAAGCCAAAATTGGCTTGGCTGATTTCTTCACTTAACAGGGGGAATATTCCCCTCGTTGAACTTTGTATAGGAGATACATATTCAGATGCAAAAGGAGACTCTAGGGCATATTTCCAATGAATATACGTGCCATATATAAGAAGTTGTTGGTGTGGGGAACCTTCCCCTATCCCTTTTCACATATAAACTTACTGGCCAGTAACTTACATCCCGCTGTCGCACAGTCATAACACTTTCTTGATTTATCTTATGCTCCTATGCGTGTTGTTTCTATAAAATAATAAGCCGGGCGGAAAATTATGCTCGGCTAAAATTCGATATAATGACTTTTGTTCTTATTGTGCCATCTATCCTATTCATTGAGTAGTAAGGCTATCCACTAAACCTACATCTTGTCGGTTTTGAATTTGTGTTATGATTGATTTTCTTCTCTTTTTCTTTTGAGTTTTTCAAGTTCTTCCTGGTCTATAAATGGTTCATACCCTAATGACTTTAAAGCCTTACCCCATGCTCTTCTAAAAAATGCATCAACTTCTTCTGTGTACTCTTCAATAGGCCTGCCATTTATAAAACTACTGACTGTCCATTCCATATATTAACCTCTTCCCCTTATTTTTTTCCTACTCTAAAATTATCGCTTTTGTAATTACTAACGTTTACCTTCTCTGTATTAACTACTTCTTGCTTTGCTGTATCACCTTTTCGCCACGCATCAGCTTCACTTCTTAAAAAATAAATTCCTCCCTTATCAGTATGTGGGATATTGTTAATGTTTTTATCTATCCAACTCACAGAAACACCCCAATATTCGGCCAGTTGCTTTTTATTAAGCCACTTATCGGTTGTCTGCTGTGCTACTGCTTCAGATATAAGTTCTCTTAAATCATTAACAATAGTTTTCTTTAAATCATCTAAAAAGCTTTCAATTATCCCCATCTAATCCTCTTTTCTTAAAGAAATTTAGTAATGATTTATTCTAATTTATCATGATGATTACCAGCAAAAAACTCCTTCTTGATCAGAATTATTAATATCTAATTCTATCCAAGAAAGAGCTATTTATTTCACAAGACTCTAGCTACCTTACACAATCCGTTTGTATTACTGTATACCTTTGGCCCTATTAAGCTTTTGAATATATGTCGTAAATTCATTCATCAGCGTCTTTATATCGTTTGGATTTTTAATGATATTAGTTACACTCATGTTAGCATTAGTTGTATTATTGTTTGTGTTGTAACTAGAACTTGAATAGTTGTTGCTTGGTGCTACATTTGAAATAGTCTTAGATGCACTTGCCAAGGTAGATCCGCTTAAATTTGATTTTGCTATAGTCACACCATTTAAACCTGTAAGCAAAGCACTAAATCCCTGGTAGGCTTCCATCCTTACTTTCAAGCTATTTAAGAATGCTGATTCTCTTTGGTTGAGTTGCTCCTTTAGCATATCAGTTATTTTTGTTTCAATTGAAGTTGACTCCTCAAGCATCTTGTTTTGTGTTTCTTTATAAGCATCTAGCTTTTCTTTCTCTAACTTTATTGCAATACTTGCTTCGTGTTTTGCCTGGTCTATTTTGTCTTGAAGAAGCTGCTTATCGCTCTTTAATTGCTGCTCCCGCGTATACTCTCGTTTTCCTTGTTGTGTTTCATTAAGTTCTTCCGCAAGCTTCTCAAACTCTTCTTGCGTTCTAACATTTTTCATTCTATCTTCAAGGTCTGCTATCTTATCGTCATACTCTTTTTGCTTTTCAAGTTCGACCTCTTTGTCGTATTCAGCTTGCAAGGCGTCCATCTTATCCTGATAAGCTTCTATTTTAGCATCACGTTCATCTTCAATTTTCTTGATAGCATCTTGATACTCTTTTTCTTTTGCCTTAATATTTTCATCTACAGTCTTTTTTACTGCTTCCCTTTTTTGTTCTTCAAGTTCTTTTGTTTGCTCGGCAAGTTCCTTGTCTACTCTGTAGATTTCTTTGGCCATTTCCTTCTTATACTCTGCAGACTCTTTGGTGTACTCTGCAATGCGCTCATAAGCCTTTTTCTCTTCTTCCAAAGACAATCTACCATAATACTTTTCTTGCTCAATCCAAGCCTTTGAGTGCTCTATTTTGGTATCTAGCAACTTGCTTGTAATCTCTGCCTTTTGGTACTCATTATAACTATACTTACTAAGTCCATCTTCATACATGGCTATTTCATCATCATATGAAAGCTTATTAAGGCTTCTTTTTCTCTCCATAATGTCAAGCCAATTGTTGTACATATACTCTTCAATTTCCACCTTATTTTCAGCTGTGCCAGCATATTTCTTCTGAATAGCTTCTAACTCACTTTGTTCATTTGAAATAGCTATCTCACCTATTTTGCGCCTACGCTCAAAGTTTTCTAAGGCTTCTTTGAATGGATCCTTACTTTTTGCACTAGAGGAACTATTAGAACCAGGAGTTCCTTTTCCTCCTTGATCAACACCTATGTCTAAGGTAACACCCTCAACCTTTTTAATGAACTCTTCTATGCTTGCCATATCTTTAGTAGCTTGATTAGATTGTACCTGGTATGAGATAACTTGTGTTGCTATATCACTAGGAACGTACTGCCTAATGGCATCATATTCAGTTCTGATTGTGTTAAGTACTGCCAAGGTCGTTTCTTTCTGCGCCTTAACGCGTTCTAGTCCTCCCTCTGCCCACAATTTAACTAAATCCTTATTTGCATTCCCTAAGTTAGTTAAAGCAACTATCTCATCATTGCACATATCCACATTAAGCTTTTCAGCATTAGAGACTTCATCTCTAGTGAATATTTCACTTCCTAAAATCTCAATTAATTGTTTTTTGGTATCCGCCAAGTCCTTAGATTGTTGTTCATCCCTTGATTCGATAGCACTTAATTCTTGATAATCCGATATAAGTATTTCTAATTTATCGGCTTTATCTAGGAGTACGTTTGCTTCATCATTAATAGCTGCTACATTGGAATCAGTAATTTTTGTTTGTAGCTCCTTCTCCTGGTTGGCTCTTTCCAATGCACTTGTATAAACTTCTAATTTCTTTTTGGCAGCATCATAGGAACCGTATGAGTCTTGTAAAGCTTCATTTGCATCTTCTTGCGCATTAAACAACGTTTTTTCTTGCTCTGATAATTGCGCTATAGATGTTTCCAAGTCTTTGATATGAGCGTTTAGCTTGCTATAATCTCCCCCAAATTCATCTATTGAGCTACTGTCATAGCTTAATCTATTTAGCTCATCTGTTAATGCCTTTTTCTTTTTAAGTATCTCTTCTTCTTTTGATACTGCTTCCTCATATGCCTTTATTTCATATTCAAGCACATTCTTTTCTTTTGTTTTATCTTCAACATCACTTTGTGCTATTCCGTCTAATTGTATCTTCCTAGCTTCTTCTAGTGTCTCGTTTAAAGCCTTCTGATGCTCCCTAGCTTCCTCTGTAGACTTATTCCATAAAACCATACCTGCAACAATGCCACCTATTGCTAAAGTCCAAGGTGTAGCTATGGCAAGACCTGCCTTTAAGGCTGGAAGTAATCCACCTGCACCTACTACCGCTGCAGACGCTTTACTTACAATACCTACTAATGAACCACCTAGTTTAAGTATTCCACCTAAACCACTAGCTAAAGGACCCACTAAAGCAATGATACCCGCTGATGAAAGTATTAACCTTTTAGTCTCATCATTCATATCTTTAAAACCTTCTGCCCATCCTTTTAACACCACTATACCTTCCTTAAGGAATGGGAGCAGTGTCTCCCCTAATTCTACCCCTACCTCTGTCAAATCCCTTCTAAGTGACTCAAACTCTTGGCTAGTTGTGTTATACAAAGTACTATTTATGTTTTCCATGATACCACTTGTATTATCAAACTCACCATTGATATTAGTAAGTGCCTTTACTGCATCTGCTCCCATATCTTCCCACATGGTACCAAATAAATTAACACCTACAGTATTGAGCTTTACCTTATCGCTAGTTGAATCCATTGCTTTAACTATCTTAACAAAGGCTTGTTGTGCTGCTGTTCCACCTGTTGCAAAGGCTTGTTGCATTTCATTAGCGTCTAGATTTAGCAAGCTAAAGGCTTCTACGCTTGTTTTGCTTCCATCTTGCGCCCTGATGCCAAATTCTTTAACGGCATCACCTAGCTTATCAATATCGAATACACCTGATGCAGCGCCATTAGAGAACATATTGAACATCTCTTCGGCATTAAAGCCTAATTGTTTAAAATGCACCGAATACTCATTGATAGAATCCAAGAGATTTCCGTTTTTATCTAGTCCTCCCTGGGATGCTTTGGCTATTAAGTCAAAAGACTGCTCACTACTAAGTCCAAACTGTTCCATCATCATTTTTGCTGTTCTAGTTGATTCTAATACGTCATACTCAAACGTATCTCTAAGTATTAAAGCATCATTGGTAAAGCTTTTAAGAGAATCACCAGTAAGCTTCGTTTGCTTATTTACTTCTGCCACTGATGTAGCTAGATCGTCAAACCCTTCACCCATATTATTATCATATAGGTCCTGTACTACATTCTTAAAGCTTTCTATTTCTTCGGTTGTAGCACCTGTTTGTGCTGCTAACTTAGCTATTGCATCCTCATAAGTCATAGTTGCTAAAGTAGTAGCTGCTCCAATTGCAGCTATAGGAGCGCTTACATTCTTGGTCATAGTACTTCCAAACTTATCAAGCTTATTCCCTGCAGTCGTTAATCTGTTTGATATATCACCTAAAGTATCAGATAATGCCTGCCAGCTTGATTCTTGTCTTGCTATTGCTGCATTAGTACCTTCAAGCTCTGCTTCCATATTTCTTAATGCTGCTTGGCTATGATTAAGCCTAGTTTGAGCGTTAGCAAGTGCAGTATTATTACTTGCAAGCCTAGTCTCATTTCTTCCGTATTGCTGTTCTAGCCTTTTATATGCTTCTGCTAGAGCCTTAGCCTGTTCAGAATCTTCACCATGAAGTCTTATAGCTTCCTCGTATTGGCTTTTGTTACCTGCCATAGCTTCTCTAAGTTCATTCTGTTTATTGGCTGTGCTTGTATAGGCTGTTTCTGCCCTTCTAAGTGCTTCTTTAAGGTTGCCTACAATCTGTGATTGTATGTTCATCTGCTTTCCAAGGTTATCTGATTTAGCTTTCATACCTTCTAGACTATCAGAAAACCCTTTCACACCTGCTTGCGCAAGTGTAAATTCACTCTTAACCTCTTTTAATTGTGCTGACAAGCCTTTCATGCCCTTTTTTAGAGAGGCATCTTCCATGTCTGCTCTAACCGATAATCCTTGAATTTCTGCTTGATCTGACATACTACTTCACCACCTTGTCGTACAAGTTAGATGCTACTACTAATAATCTATCTGACTTATCTTGCTCCCCATTAAAAGAAAGCTGACATCCGCACGCCATAAACAGAACACTTATTAAGCTTTGAAGTTCTGTAGGCTCAACCCCAAAAACTACATCTTGATATGTAAATTGTTCATTGAAGAACTCAACTATAAAAAGCACTAACTCATGTAATAATTCATCTTGATTCAGTTCACCGGCAAGCATTTTTTCATTAAGTACAAAAGCTTTCTCACAGCTATTTTCATTTATATTTGAAATTCTGTACTCTTTTTTCTTGCTTGCATCTTTATCAAATAATGTAATCCCTAAATATAATTCCTCTTGTTTATTCATCATTTCGCTTTCCTCCTAGTATTTAAAAGGCTTAGTTACTACACTAAGCCTTTGCCTATGAAATTTTGTTATTTGTATAAGGTACTTAACAAACATACCTATAATTATTGAACCACCTTCACTACCTTCTACTACCTTGAATTTCTTTAACTGCATTAATGTTAAAAATTCCATGAGCTATCACAGGATTACTCTCACTTGTTGTCCCGATGTTACCCATCTTTCTGTCATTGTTTTCGGGGCTTCTCGCCCAGTTTGTTACTCTATTCCACTTAC
>JAEXBC010000366.1 GCA_023457875.1 Bacillota bacterium
GGTTGGAGAAAAACAGCGTTTAGGAGAATTGCTATATGCCCTTATGCTCCAATCAGATAATGATGCGGCAGTAGCAATAGCTGAGCATATTAGTGGCTCAGTGGAGGAATTTTGCACACAGATGACCTTACGTGCAAAGGAGTTGGGAGCGGAATATACGGTTTTTAAAACACCAAATGGGCTAGATGCACCTGGACACCTATCCTGTGCCTATGATATGACGCTTCTGGCTGGGTATGCCCTCAAAAACCCTGACTTTATAAAAATTGTTACGACCGAGACCATTACTATTCCCACTATTCCTACAGAAGGAAGCAGATCCTATGGTATACAAAACAAAAATAGGTTTTTTTATAGTTATAAGGGGGCTAACGGTGTAAAAACAGGCTTTACAAATAAGGCAGGACATTGTTTTGTAGGTGCAGCTTGCAGAGAGGATATGCAGCTCATTGGTGCAGCTTTAGGTTCTGGTTGGGGTAAAAATGGAAAAACGCAAAAGTATACAGATGTAATCAACATGATGAATTATGGATTTAAGTATTATAAGAAATACGTGCTACTTGAGCCTACGAAGCATTATACAGCTATTCCGATTGATAAGGGTGTTGAAGAGACCCTATCATTAGATTGTGACAATCAAATCGTATTGCCATTAACTCAGGAGGAAAAAGAAAATATTATTATTAAATCGGTGGTGACTAATCCTATTTGTGCCCCTATAAAGCAGGGAGAAGCAATAGGCGAAATACAGGTTATTTGTAAGGGAGAAATATTATCAACCACGCCACTAAAGGCTGGTGATTCCATTAGGAAAGCAAACCCTATTGACTATATTAAAAAGTGGCTAAAAAGAGAAAAATAAAGCATAAGCTATAAACCTTATACCAGATTGTATAAATTAGGATTTAAGCATATCAAAACAATATAAAATAAAGAGGGGTTATATGAGATTACAAAAATATTTAGCGGATTGTGGCGTAGCCTCAAGAAGAAAGTGTGAAGAGCTGATTCTTGAGGGTAAGGTCACAGTAAATGGCAAGGTGGTACAAGTCCTAGGTACGCAGGTTACAGATGAGGACGAGGTGCGTTATGAAAATAGAATCTTAAAGAGCGCCAGTAAGTATGTCTATTATATACTGAACAAACCAGTTGGGTATATTACATCAGTGCAGGATGAAAAAAATCGTCCAACGGTAATGGAATTAATGAAGGAAGTACCAGAACGTATTTTTCCTGTAGGAAGGCTTGACTATAATACCTCTGGCCTGCTTATTTTAACCAATGATGGTGCCCTTACCTATGGCTTAACTCATCCTAAGCACCATGTTAATAAAACATACGAGGTGCAAATCAAGGGACAAATCAAGGAGAGTGCATTACAAAAATTAAGAGAGGGCATTGTGATCGACGGGAAAAAAACGCATCCTGCAGAAGTTAAAGTGATGCAAAGCAGCGAAAATAAAAGCATCATTAGATTAACCATACATGAGGGGCGTAACCGTCAAGTGAGAAAGATGTGTGAACAAGTAGGACATCCTGTATTGAAACTTAAACGAATTGCAATTGGCAATATTGCGCTTAAACATTTAAAAGAGGGTGAGTATCGTTGTCTTACTGAGCAAGAAATTGATTACCTAAAACAAATATCCATTCAATTAACTAAATTAAATGAAAAATATAGTTATATTCGTAATTGAATAATAACTTTAATTTTTTTTTGGTTTTACTATTATTTTAGTATTAAATAAAATTTTTAGTTTGGTTACATATTTCAGCATAAATGGTGAAATATAGCATTTGTTTTGCTGATTCAATAAATGCAAGAAAGAAGCGTATTATAAAGAAAATCCCAATGTATAAAATGGATGGCTAAAAATATATGAAAAAGACACAATAAAAATAGCAAGATAAATATTTGCAAAACCAAATACTTGAAAATATATTAAATTTAAAGAAGTCAATATCTATTACCTCAAAAGCTATCTATATATTATATAAATTTATGTTTATACACCATAATATTATAAAATGTGATATTTATCTTGAATATTGACTATTAGTTTAGTAGAATATAGATGGCGATTTTTGCACTTTGTTTTAAATATTTTAAATGGAGGGTACCAGATGAGCACTTTAGAAAAATTATCTGAATTAGAATCTCGTAAGTCTGCTATGATAACAACGAGTAATGAAGAAGCAAAAAAAGTAGCTCTTGCAAAAGGCAAATTAACTGCAAGAGATAGAATTTCTGCTTTACTTGATGAAAATAGCTTTGTAGAAGTAGGTACTTTTGTAACAAGTAGAAGTACATCTTTTAACATGACGACTAGCGAAACACCTGCAGATGGTGTAGTAACAGGGTATGGAACTGTAAATGGTAATCCGATTTATGTTTATAGCCAAGATGCAAGTGTATTAGGTGGCGCACTTGGAGAAATGCATGCAAAGAAAATTGTGAAGCTCTATGATGCTGCATTAAAAGTAGGAGCACCTATTATAGGCTTCTTGGATACAGTTGGTGTTAGACTTCAAGAGGGTGTAGATGCACTTGCTGGTTATGGCGCAATTTATGCTAAGATGTCTGAAGCATCACAAATTATTCCACAAATTACAGTGGTAGCTGGTGATTGTGCGGGAGGAGCAGCACTTATTGCTGGACTTAGTGATTTTGTGCTAATGAGTACAAAATCTGCACGTATGTTTTTAAATAGTCCGAACACCTTAGATAAAAAGACTGCTAGCTTTGACACTATAGCTACGAGCAAAGTTCATTTTGAAGAAAGTGGACTGGCTTCAATCATCGAAGAAGATGAAGCAGTATTAATTGAAAAGGCAAGGACGTTACTAAGTTATTTACCTCAAAATAGTGAAGAAGATGGTCCTTATTATGAAGTAACTGATGACCTTAATAGGGTAGAGCCAGCTTTAAACAGCTTTGATTTTGAGACACAAAAGGTAATTGAAATAGTAAGCGCCATAGCTGACAATGGTGAGGTATTTGAATTAAATGCAGGTTATGGTAAGAGCGCGCTGACTGCCTTCGTCCGTATGGATGGTGGTAGCGTTGGAGTGATTGCTAATCAGGAGTCACGTCTTGACTTGCAAGGAATTATGAAAATAAGTCGCTTTGTAACACTTTGCGATACATATCATATTCCGCTTGTAACCTTAACTGATATCGAAGGTTTTGCTTCAACTGAAGCTACTGAAAAACTTGGTATTATTAAAGCATGTAGCGAAATGACTAGGGCTTTTGCTAATGCCACTGTTCCAAAAGTAAATATACTACTCAATCATGCCTTTGGTAGTAGTTTTATTACAATGAATAGTAGTGCAATTGGATGTGATATGACTTACGCTTGGCCAACAGCAATTGTTGGAAGCCTTAATACTGAAAGTGCTATGAAAATTATATATGCTAAAGAATTGGAAGAAGGTACTTTATCTAGAGAAGATTTCGAAAATCAGGCATCTTCCTATGAAGCAATCAATTCTAGTTGCTACGCTGCAGCTGCTAGAGGATTAGTAGATGATATTATTGAGCCAGCGGCAACACGTAAACGTATTATTGCAGCTTTAGAAGCACTTGCAACTAAACTCTGTTAATATTTAATATACTAAAGGTAGGTGAATAAAATGAG
>JAEXBC010000367.1 GCA_023457875.1 Bacillota bacterium
AGATTATACAGGCATTTTGTAATAGGAGAATGGAAAAAAGGATATCGTGTTTGCACTATGAGGGATATAAGTTTGGGCAATTTATAGATAATTGGAAGGTGATAGTGTGAAAAAAATAAGTGTATTGATACCCACATATAATGAAGTACAAAATATTGAGTTATTATGTGACACACTAATAAATATATTTCAAAGTAAACTTGCAAGTTATGATTATGAAATTATATTTATTGATAATGACTCCCATGATGGAACAAGACTAAAGATAAAACAAGTATGTAATAAAAACAAAAAAATTAAAGCTATATTCAATGTTAAAAATTTTGGGCAGACAAATTCACCTTATTATGGTTTTTTGCAAACAACTGGAGATTGCGCAATTCCGCTAGTCGCGGATCTTCAAGATCCACCCGAGCTTATTCCAGAGTTTGTACGTAAGTGGGAGGAAGGATATAAAATAGTTATTGGCATAAAAAATAAAAGTAAAGAAAGTAAGGTTATGTACTTTTTTAGAAATTGTTATTATAAAACATTAAAAAAAATTGCCAATATAGAGCATATAGAGCAATTTACCGGCTTTGGTTTGTATGACAAGGCTTTTATTGATGTATTAAGGGAATTAAAAGAGCCGATGCCTTATTTTAGAGGGATGGTTTCAGAATTGGGATTTAATCGTGCAGAAATCAATTATACTCAGTTAAAAAGAAAAGAGGGAAAAAGTAAAAATAACTTTTTTACGCTCTTTGATTTGGGAATGTTAGGAATTACCTCATATTCTAAAGCAGTATTAAGACTTGCAACAATAGGAGGCTTTGCGATAAGTGGAATAAGTGTCATGGTGGGAGTTATATACTTTATTTTAAAATTAATATACTGGAATCAATTTGTAGCAGGTATGGCTCCAGTATTAATAGGAATGTTTTTCTTAGGAGCATTACAATTGTTTTTTATCGGCTTCTTGGGAGAGTATATTATGAATATTAATATTAGAGTGATGAATCGTCCTTTAGTTGTTGAAGAGTGTAGGATTAATTTTGATGAATCAACAATAGATGAAGAAAAAAAGCCTGCTAGTAAGGAAGAAATCAATTGATGATTATAAAATTTATTACTAATCAGCTACGCATAAATCGGCAATTTATTAAATTTGCCTTAGTTGGAGTAAGTAATTTGGCACTTTCGCTTGTGACCTACTATGGTTTAATTTATTTTCATATTAATTATCAAATAGCAAATATAGCAGGTTTTGTTATTGGTAGTCTAAATGGGTATTTATGGAATAAGAGATGGGTTTTTAAAACCAAACAATCTGTTTTAAAAGGATTACTTAAATTCTATACAACGTACTTAAGTACATGGGCACTAGGAGCTGTGTTGTTGTTTGTTGAAGTGGAGGTTTTGGGCTTTTCAGAATGGGTGGCTCCTTTATTTAATGTAGTTATTACAACGCCTATTAACTATATGCTTAATAAATATTGGACTTTCAAAAAATAAATTATATTAAAAGAGGAAAAGGATGATTAAACGAGCAATAATTACAGGAGCAACAGGAATGATAGGCTCTACATTAATAGAGTATCTTGTAGAAAAGGGGATCGAGGTATTAGCAATATGTAGACCTGATACAAAACGCATTGACCATGTTATTATACATCCCAAGGTTGAAATTTGTTTAGCTTCTTTAGGAGAATACAAGGATATTAGTAGCGATAAAACCTATGATGTTTGCTTCCATTTTGCTTGGTTTGGGACAGAAGCATCTAGTCGCCAGAATGTTTATATTCAAAATAGAAATATTCAATATACATTAGACGCAGTAGAAATGGCTAAACGCATGGGATGCCATAGTTTTATTGGCGGAGGCTCACAAGCTGAATATGGAAGAAGCAAAGAAAAGTTAAATGCTAAGACAGCTATTCAGCCAGAAACGGCATATGGAGTTGCAAAATATAGTGCTGGTCAAATGAGTTTATTATTGGCCAGACAATTGGGTATGAGACATATTTGGACTCGAATACTAAGTGTATATGGCCCAAGAGATGGAAAAGAAACGATGATTACTTCAACTATAAACCAGCTTTTAGAGGGAGAAGTACCAAAGTTTACTAAGGCAGAACAACAGTGGGATTATCTTTATTGCACAGATGCAGCAAAGGCACTTTATTTAATAGCTGAAGGAGGCAAAAAAGAGCATACCTATTGTATTGGAAGTGGGATTGCTTTGCCACTTGAATGCTATATAGAACAAATAAGAAAAGCAGTGAATGAAAAGTCACAAGTAGCAATTGGGGCAAAACCATATAGTGAGCAACAAGTTATGTACTTATGTGCTGATTTAGAAGAATTAACAAAAGATACGGGCTTTTTACCGGAGGTAAGTTTCCAAGAAGGCATTAGAAAAACGGTTGATTATTGCAAAAAAATAAGAGCATTTAGAGGGGATGAAGAAAATGATTAGGAATATTAAGGTGTTTGACTGTACATTAAGAGAAGTTGGTTATCAAACAGGATGGTATTTTGATGAAGATTTTTATCATACGGTGTATAAGTATGCATTAGGGAAATATATAGATTATATTGAATTAGGTTTTTTTCATAATGAACAAGCCGATCCTAATCATGGAATAGGACGATATTGTAGTAAAAAAAATGAAGAGTTAAAAAGGGTATTTTATAATATAAAAAATGTTACAAAAATATCTGCTATGAGAGATATCCAGCGCCCTTTATCGGAGTTGTTACCAAGAAAAGAAAGCATAGTGGATGCAGTACGCATATTAACTAGATCTCATGAAACAGATTTTTTAGTATTAGGTCGACATATAGAGGAAGTTCAAAACTTAGGGTATGAAACTTTTGTTAATTTTACTAGCGCAGGATATAATAGCATAGAAAAAAATGAACAGTTTGTAAAATTTATTAAGGAACAAGGGGTGGACACGATTTACTTTGCAGATACAGAAAGCGTGATGACCATTGATTATGTTACTGAGACTATTCATTTATGCAAAGAATATGGAATAAGAGTGGGTATGCATTTTCACAATAAAACGGGTATGGCTGAGATCTTAACCGATACGGCTATTAGAGAGAATGTAGACTATATAGATGCTACTCATCTCGGTTTAGGGGGAAAATGGAGAGATGGTAATTTAACCTTTGAGTATCTTCTTAGCAAAATGGGAGCTGTAGGAGGTTTTGAAGCGACACAGCTTAAAAATGAACTGATTGAGCAAATTGTAAAGTATAATGAGTATTCATGTGCTGAGTAGTAGTTAGTAAATAAATAAGAAGTAGGTGTAAATAGAAATGAGCAAGTGCATAGATTTCTTAAAGGAAAAACGATTTATTATGCTAGGCTTTTTTGTGCCATTATGTGTATGGCTCTTTGTATGTGTCATTATGGGGATTACACCATTTGGACCATATAGTTTACTAGTTTCTGACTTAGATGCAGGGCATATTGACGGGCTTACATATTTAAGACATATTATTTTTAATGAAGAAAGCTTAGCTTATTCATGGGGACAAATACAAGGAAGTGCCCCTTTTGCTGCTTTAGGGTTAGGTACTTTAGTAAGTACATTTAATTTTTTAGTCTGTTTGGTACCAGAGGAGCAAATATTAGCAGCACTTACGTGGATTATTATCTTAAGAATCGCATGTTGTGGGGCAACTTTTGCATTTTATTTATCAAAAACCTTTAAAAGAAATGATTTAAGCATTAGTATTTTTTCTTGGTGTTATGCATTGATGTCTTTTGCTGTTG
>JAEXBC010000368.1 GCA_023457875.1 Bacillota bacterium
CCAAACAAAATAGGTCTTCCTATTACGTTTAAACGCCCCACCTCTTCAATTAATTCATATTCTAGTAAGCGACTAATTGCATGCTCGCATCTCACACCACGAATATCTTCTATTTGTGTTCTGGTAATAGGCTGTGAATAAGCAACGATTGCTAGCGTTTCAATAAGTGCTTGTGTTAATAGATGCTTAACTGGTTTTTGTCTATACATTTGAATGACTTGCATATGCTTTGGTGCTGTACACATTTGATAGCCATCATCTACCTCGACAATTTCAATCCCACTGTTGGTTTGTTCATAATACTCATTGAGCTTATTAATAGCCATATGTATCGAGAAAACATCTATATTACAAATTTCACATAACCTATCTTGAGAAATAATATCTCCTGAATAAAAAAGTAGTGCTTCAAGTGCACTCTCAAGTTCAGTTTTCTTCACGCTTGGTTCCTCCCGTTATGATAATATCTCCAGCTACTGTATCTTGGTAAACCTTAATTTCTCTTTTATGGGTAAGCTCTAACAGTGCCATAAAGGTAACAATTAATTCAATTTTTGGCATTTGTCTTGTACAAATAGAAAAAAAGGTGGTTTTTCCATCTAATGCAATTAAGTTACGGATATAACGACTTTTCTGTTGAATGGTATATGTATCCCTTTGTAAAATATGATGATCTATTTTTCGCTCTTGTTTTTCTTTTTTATCCCACTCTTTTTGCCTGATCAACTGCTGAAAAGTATCATACAATAGCTTTAAGGAAACATCTTCTAAAATCACCTCATGGTCAATAGCTACTTCTGGAATGTCAATTTGGGCCCTTTGATTTCTAAAACAACATTGATAGCCTTCACCTTGGCACGCACTAAGCTTCTCAGATACATATTTCACCTTTTTATACTCAAGGAGTTTCCTTACAAGCTCTTCTCTTGGATCCTCCTCTGGCTCTTCATTAGCACGAGGGTGCCTTGGTAAAAGCATACGTGATTTAATGTAAAGCAAAGTGGCTGCCATGACAATAAAATCGCTCATTTGGTCTAATTCTACTTCTTTTGCAGCATCTAAATAAGTCATATACTGATCTGTTATGGATGAAATTTCTATATCATATATATTCATTTTGTTTTTTTCAATTAAATAAAGTAATAAATCTAATGGACCTTCAAAATCTTGCAATTTAAACAAAACTGCCACACATCGTCCTCCTAAAATTTTCTGATTTATAATAAGTGTAGCCTTTTGTCACATTTTATGCAAGTCTTAAATAAGGCGGAAAATAAAAAGCATAATGAGCCTTTTTTCTCTCATTATGCTTTTTATTTATTTTGACAACTTGAAAAAGCGTTTAAACATATAAGGCACCATTTGTTTGAGGGTTGCCTTCTTTGCTTCACTCGCTGCGATTACAATATCTTGCCCTACCTCTTTACCATCTAAATAGTAGGTGATATTCCCCAATTCTTGTCCCTTTATTATGGGTGCAACAAGGGATTTGGGATAACTAAGCTCATAGGTAAGCTCACTTGTACTATTATCCTTAGGTACGACGAAAGCCTTTGTTTCCTTGGTTGCCACATCAATCTGCTCTACATCACCTTTTTTGATAGGTACTTTAGCTACAATGCTTCCACTATTAGGACCTACTTTAACCTTATAGTTCGCAAAACCATAGTCAAGTAACTGCGCTGCTTCTTGAAAACGTATTTTTCCGTCTGCAGCTCCCATAATGACTGCAACCAGACCCATATTATCTCTGGTGGCTGTAGCACTAACACAATGCTTAGCTTGAGGAGTATATCCTGTCTTTAATCCAGTTATACCCCTATACCATTTCAACATTTTATTGGTGTTAGATAGTCCAAATTCTGTTTCACCTCGTCTTGTACGGTGCGTAATGCTATCCATCCATATGGTTAATGTTTTTGTAATTTCAGGATATTCCTTTACCAATGCCCTTGACATAATGGCAATATCCCTAGCTGTTGATACATGCCCCTCTTCATGAAGTCCACAAGCATTTTTAAATACCGTATGGGTCATCCCAAGTTGCTGGGCACGCTTGTTCATTAGCTCAACAAATTGTTCTTCACTACCTGCTATATATTCACCCATTGCCACTGCCGCATCATTAGCAGATGCAATACAAATACATTTTACTAAGTCACGTACAGTTTGCTCTTCACCAGGCTCCATAAACACCTGTGAACCACCCATATGGGCAGCATGCTCGCTGATGGTCACCTTATCATCCCAGTTAATTTTACCAGCAGCAATCGCCTCATTAATGAGTAACAAGGTCATCACCTTAGTAATACTAGCTGGTGGTAAAGGCTCATCTGCGTTACGCTCCAATAAAACCTTCCCACTGGATTCTTCAACTAAAATATAGCTTCTTGCAGTAGTTGCCAGTGTTTGATCGCTTTTTGAAGAATTTGGCTTTGCATATACCTGTGGGAAAGATGATACCAACATAACTAAAAAGATAAATAACGCTATTTTCCTTTTCATAGATGTCCTCCTAATTATCTTTTGCTTGTAGTATTTGTTATTTTAAACAAATTATACCTTGCTTAAGATACATAGAAAGATTAATCTAATCGAGATTTAGTCCATAAGATTATAGATATACATCATGGATTTATTTGCCACATTTTATTTGATAACAGCTTTTAAAAAGCTCTCACCAATAGGTATTGGTGGTAAATGAAATACCTCACAGAGGGTCTGACCTATGTCTGCAAAGCTCCTTCTTGTACCGAGGTTATTATTTTCCTTTATATGCTTACCTATGACTAATAAGGGAACATATTCTCTGGTATGATCCGTTCCTTTAGTTGTAGGATCACAACCATGATCTGCAGTAATAATAAGTATATCCTCTTCTTGCATAGCTTCAATAAGGTGAGGCAAAGCCCTATCAAAGGCTTCTAAGCCTTCGCCATACAGCTTTGGCTGATTGCGATGGCCCCACTTCATATCAAAATCAACTAGATTAGTAAATATAATCCCTTCCTTATATTGCTGCATACATTGAAGCGTCATGTCAATTCCCTGCTGATTATCTGCCGTATGCATCGCATGGGTAATGCCTTTTCCATTAAAAATATCCTCTATTTTACCTATTGCAATCACTGGATTGTGATGTGCTTCGCAATGTGAAAGTAAATTGGGCTTAGGTGGTGAAATGGCATAATCTTTACGATGAGCTGTTCGGGTAAAGGCTCCTTTTTTACCAATAAAAGGTCTTGCTATGACCCGTGCCACTTCATCCTCCCCTGTTAAAAGTTCACGAGCTATGGCGCACATTTCATACAACCTATCTAAAGGAATAACCTCTTCGTGGGCGGCAATTTGAAATACACTATCTGCCGAGGTGTAGACAATAGGATAACCTGTTTTCATATGCTTCTCGCCTAACTCTTCAATAATGGCCGTTCCAGATGCTGCATAGTTTCCAAGTGTCTTCGTACCAATCTTCTCTTCAAAAGCTGTGATGATTTCATCATTAAAACCATTGGGATAGGTAGGAAAGGGTACTTTTGTATAAATACCAATCATTTCCCAATGGCCTGTCGTTGTATCTTTCCCCTTTGATAGTTCGCCCATTCTTGCAAAACTACCCTTAGGCACTTCACAAGAAGGAATAGACTTCATCCCCTCAATATTACCTAGTCCATAACTTACCATATGCTCAAGTGTCAATCCATTACAGTATTCATAGACATGACTAATGGTATTCACATTGGCATCACCATAGTCTTTTGCGTCAGGCATCTCGCCCATTCCTACACTATCTAATACAATCCATATTACTCTTTTCATTGTCTCCTCCTCATTGTTTTGTCCTATACACCTTTTGCTCTCCTCCACAAAAGAAGTTTTCTTAGCCTTTATTTTTCCTTATGTCAGTTAAAAAATGCATTCATAAATGTTTTTATAAGGATTTTACAAAAAAAAACTAGGCTTTTAACCTAGTTTATGCACGTGGATGTGATTTATTATAAATATGAATTAAGGACTCGGTGTCTTGCTTTAAATTGAGGTAAACCTGAGTTGTGGATATATCCGAATGCCCTAACATTTGTTGAACTGATTTTAAATTTGCACCATTTTGAACCAGATGAGCCGCAAAGGAATGCCTTAACATATGGGGTGTAATTTCTCCAGTAATATTTGCAGCATTGGCATAAGTCTTAAGTATTTTCCAAAAACCTTGTCTTGTCATTGGATAACCATTACAGTTAACAAATAAAGTGCGTTCCGTAGTATCTTTAATTAAAATGTAGCGCACTTCACTAAGATAGGTATTTAACGCAGAGATTGCAGATTTACCAATTGGAATTGTTCTTTCCTTCTGTGTATCTCTACACATAATATAGCCTTGTTGTAAATTGATATCTGTTGTTTTTAAAGAAATAAGTTCTGATACACGAATGCCAGTAGCATATAAAAGCTCTAGCATGGCATGATCACGAATACCTTTTGAATCTTTTCGATTAGGTTGTTCTAATAAGTGCGTAATTTGCTCCTCGGATAAGATACGAGGCGCTCTTTTTTCTATCTTCGGTAAGGCAATGAGCTGTGCAGGATTTTCCTTGATCACTTGCTCCTTTACAAGATATTGACAAAAAGCACGAATAGAGGCTAAAGTTCTTGAAATAGTAGCTATTGACTTGCCTTCTTCCTTCATGTGTTCTAAATAAGCTTCAATCTGCGTTGGCGACACGCTTTTTATCATGATGCCTTCATTTTCCTCAACATATTTATCAAAATACTTTAAGTCCCTCTGATATGATTGCACTGTATTATCGGAAGCACCTTTAATGTGCTTAAGATAGTATAGAAACAAGTTAATATACTCCTCCATCGTCATTCCCCTTTGACCTCTACTAATATCCTAGTTGATATTTACATAATTTATTATACTCAAAATGCCATCTAATGTCCACATTATTTAGTCTATATGTAATATTATATAATTTTTGAACATATTTTGCCTAATGAAGATACAAAAAACAGTCCTATCTTATATGTTAAAGATACGACTGCTATATAATATAATATAATCGCTCCAAAAAAAGCTTGGTGTAATAGGCCATTTTCCATCTGACCTTACCTTATATAAATTATTTTGCTACTAAACGTACTACATTTTCATTGTCAATTTCTTCTAGTCTCACATTAACAATCTCTCGCTTAGAAGTGGGAATGTTTTTACCCACAAAATCTGGTCTAATAGGCAGTTCACGATGTCCACGATCAATGAGAGTAGCCAGCTTAATAAAGCTTGGTCTGCCAATGTCCATTAAGGCATCCATCGCTGCGCGTACAGTTCGTCCAGTAAAAATAACGTCATCCACCAAAATGATGCCTTTACCATTAATATCAGTCTCTATATGACGTTCCTTCGTTATAGGTTGGTCAAATTTCTTTTCAAGATCATCTCTATAAAAAGTAATATTAATACGCTCAACAGGTACTCTACTTTTTTCAATCTCTAAGATTTTAGCTGCTAATATTTTGGCAAGAGGTACACCTCTGGTCTCAATACCTATAAAAATTAAGTTGGTTGCCCCTTTGTTTGCTTCAATAATTTCATGGGCAATTCTTGTCATTGCACGATTGATTGCAGCCTCATCCATTAAGATTTTAATTTCACTCATGAATTTATCCATCCTCGTATGATTTATTATTTCCAATACCACCACTAAAAAAGACCTTTCATAGGAAAGGTCTTACGGGCTACACAATAAATTTAAATTTGGGTTTAATTTTATGACTTGTGTCTCCTTATTAGCCTCTCGTGCTAGTTTAAAGGAAAATATTAATCATATCTTCTCACATCTTGCGGAGTTTGTCAATCATAGTCAAAAAATAGGGTGGCAACTCACTTTCAAAATATAATTCTTCATGGGTAATAGGATGCTCAAAACTTAATACTTTTGCATGAAGCATTTGTTTATCTAAGCCAAAGGCTAGTTTAGCTGGCCCATAAATAGGGTCCCCTAAAAGAGGATGCCCAATATGCTGCATATGCACCCGAATTTGATGGGTTCTTCCTGTATACAAGGTTAGTTCGATATGGGTAAACTGTTTAAAGCGCTCGATAACCCTATAATCTGTTTTTGCATATCTTCCTTCAGGCACCACCGCCATTTTTTTTCGATCTTGATGAGACCTACCAATGGGCTTCTCCACTGTTCCCTGTTCTTCTTTAAATTGTCCATAGACAATGGCATGATACTTTCTAATAATATGATGGTCCTTTAGAAGAGCGGACAAACCTAAATGAGCTTGGTCATTTTTTGCAATCATTAATAATCCAGAAGTGTCTTTATCTATGCGATGTACAATCCCTGGTCTTATTTCTCCATTAATGCCAGACAACTTATCTTTACAGTGATATAATAGTCCATTAACTAAGGTTCCTGAGTAATTACCTGGAGCTGGGTGTACCACCATATCTTGTGGCTTATTAATCACCATTACATCTTGATCCTCATATACAATATCAATAGGTATATCTTCAGGGAGAATATTCACATCAACTGGATCTGGAATCTCCAGCACAATAACATCCTTGGGGTTAACAAGATATTTACCATTTTTATTTTCCTCATTAACCGTTACATTCCCTTTTTCAATAAGCTTTTGTATAAATGAACGTGTATACGTGGGAAATTCCTTAGAAAGATATTTATCTAATCTTATACCTGCCTCTTGAGTCACCCTATGTTCAATTCTCTCAGCCATTATGACACACTTCTCTTTTCTTTTTTATTCTTTAATTTGTCCGCATCCCCAAATAATAAAATAATCATCCATAAGCCTACCCCAATCACTACAAACATATCTGCCACATTAAAAACTGGAAAATCAATTAATGCAAAATAGAAAAAATCTCTTACATATCCTAGAAAGATTCGATCAATTAAATTCCCAATAGCACCGCTCAAAATAAGAATAAGTGCCACTTTTTCTCCAGTTTGTCCTTTTATTTTACGCAATTGCCATAAATAAATCATCATTCCTATAGTGATTAAGCTGGTCAAGATAATGAGAAAGCCCTGCTTTCCACTTAATATGCCCCAGGCTGCCCCATAGTTAGAAATATAGTGTAAATGAAATACATTAGGCCAAAGCTGAATATCAGCTCCAGCACCTAAGGTGGCTACCGCACACCATTTTGTGGATTGGTCAATGATTACCAATGCCACGACTGTTAGAATCATTATCGTTGTCATTTTTTCCTCCTACTTGGTACTTAGAAAAAAACGTGCTAAACAGCACGTTTCCTATGTAACCTATGTTCATAATAAGTAACTATCATATACCCTACGCTTTGCCCTTTTACACTAACGACCAAGCAATATATCTTGCTCATCTTCTTCTAAAGGAACATATTCCTTTGTATAGGAATCATCTTCATCCAAAATTTTATTTGGCACCTTGTTCGCTGCACTGATTACTGCTTCCTTTTCAATATCAGCAAATTGTTGCACTAAATCATCCTGGGCTAAAGGCATTCTTTGGTCCCCTTGTTCTAATAAATCCATTTGGGACTGTAATAGCTGTCTGAATTGGGTTCTATAGGCAATGTATTGCCTTTTGGTTTCTTCAACCTTTTGTCCCATCTCAAACGCATCTTGTCTAGCTTGCTCAACAATCCTAGAGACACGCTCTTCAGCTAAATTGATGAGCTTATCTGCCCTTTGCTCAGCTTCTCTTTTGATTTGTTCTGCTTTTTCATAAGCAGCCCCCTTGGTGTCTTGAGCTGTTTTATCCGCAAGTACCAGTACATTTTGTATGGTTGACTCCATCGTACGATAATATTGTATACTTTCATTTAAAACATTGATTTTATCCTTAAGCGCAAAATTCTCGTTAATCACTTCTTGAAAAGAAGCCAAGACTTGCTCAAGAAATTCATTAACTTCCTCAATATTATATCCACCTATTTTACTTTTCTTAAATTCCTTGTTTTCAATATCAACTGGCGATAACATCGTGATTCCCCCTAAATATATTTTTCTATAGTGATATGAAGTCGATCTTTTTTAGTATAACCATTCACTTGTTGTAACTTCATTTTTCCATATCCTCTTACTGTAACAAAATCGCCCTGCGAAATAAGCTGGCTTGTTCCCCTTATCACACCATTACATTTGACCCTGTCATTTTGAATCAACTGACTGGCACTTCCTCTAGAAAGATTAAAGGCTGCTGCAACAATGACATCTAAACGTAATGAAGCTACCGTCGTCTGGATTATCTTTGTTGCTGGAGGATCCACGCTTACCGCTTCAAAATCAATTTCGTTTATTTCAATATTTTGATATTTTCCAATGCAAGTTAAATGAGCTCTAATATAGGGTAACATATCC
>JAEXBC010000369.1 GCA_023457875.1 Bacillota bacterium
AAAAGTGAATTGACAGATGAGGATTTACAAAAGTTACATTCTACAATTGAAATGTTAGGGAAATATCGTGGTATTCCAGCTAATGCTTGGCTGGAAGAGGTAATCTCTAATCTTGAATGTAGATTTGGTGTAAAAACAAATTCGGAAAATGTAGTATCTTTTGGCCAAAATGAGCAGTTAAAAGGATTAGAGTATTTATCCGGTATTATAGATTCAACAATTAATCACCAACCTTTGGAAATTGAATATAAAACATACTCTGATAAAGTAATTGTTTATATGATTCATCCATATTTTGTTAAACAGTATAATAACAGATGGTTCCTTATTGGACTTGATAGTAATACTGGCAAAATGCCTAATATTGCTTTAGACCGTATTATGAAGCTAAAACAATCAAATATAAAATTCATCCAAAATAATACGATAGACTTCAAGACATACTTTAATGATATAGTAGGAGTATCACTTCCAAAAGATGAAGTTAAGAAAGAGCATATTATTCTCAAATTCACAAAGGGAAGATTTCCTTATGTTGTTAGTAAACCTATTCATCCATCTCAAAAGATTGTGGATAGCAATGAATGTACCATAGACATATTTGTTAGGGCAAACCGCGAGCTATGTCAGCAGATATTTTCTTTTATTCCAGACATTGAAGTTGTATCACCTCCAGATTTTAGGAGTTTAATTAAAGAAAAAATTAAAGAAAATCTAAAGAAATATTCTTCTGTGCAGAATGAATGCATAGACCATTCCGAAATTTGCACTCGATAACTCAAGGTTTAATATTTAAAATCCAGATAAGATGAAAAAAATCACAGAGAATATAAAAGAAAGAACTCTTAACAACTTGGACGAATGCCTAAGAAAATTATGTGTTTATGATAGTAATTGCATCATGCCTTTACTATATGTTCTTGTTGCTCATCACGATGGACATCTGGTTTCAATAACATCATCAGATTCCAATAATATTTTTAGCAACCAAAGAAGACACATTCTGTCAATTCTTTCAACTGATAACTATCAATCTGACCTATTATCCCAAATTAGGAATTCTGTAAATGAGGATTATTTTTCAGGACAACCAGCTGAAATTGTTTTTGATTTCTATTCTAACAATAATGAATATATCGGTGATTTATATTCTGAAATAATTGAATATATAATAGAGTTCTTAACAGTCAGACAAGGTCGTTTAACCTCTATGTATTCTACTCCAAAGGAAGTTTCAAGTCTCATGGTTGACTTAGTATCAAATATGGTTCCAAAAAAAATATATGATCCATGTGCGGGATTATGTTCTTTTTTCTTGTCTCATAAGCTTGATAACATTTTGTTGTTTGGTCAAGAAATCAACCATATCACCAAAATAATAGCTGATGTTCGAGCTCAAGCTTTATTGGGCATTGATTCTTTGTGTGAAGCTGCTGATTGCATAGAACAGTGGAATCGTTCTAGCGATTGCGATACTCTTCTATCCGACTTGCCAATGGGTATACGTCTAAGAAAGGACGTTCAGGGCGAATATAAGGTAAATACTTTAGAGGATTTTGTTCTTTCTCAGTTTGAACATTCAGAGAATCTACAGAAAGCGGTGTTATTGGTATCGATGGGAACTTGCTTTAGAAGTGATAATAGAATCCTTCGCGAGTCGTTATGTAAACACAATTATGTTGATACTGTTATTAGCTTACCAGTAGGTATTATACCTCAATCTGGTATTGCTACTGCCATAATTATTCTTAATAAGCAGAAAATAGACGAGCATGTAAAATTTGTTTGTGCCGATGACTGTTTACTAAATAATTCAAGTTTCAAAAAGATTTTGGATTATAAAAAAGTGCTATGCAGAATCCAACAAGGGGATAATACACTTTGCAAAGGTATACAAAGAATGGCTTTAACAAGCTTTGAGGAAATTGCTTCCAATAATTACAAGCTAACGCCAACAAACTATATAACTGAAAACTTGGAAATTCTCCCAGGGCAAGTTGTTGTACCATTTACTGATTTAGCAGAAAGAATCAGAGGCGAACGAACATATTCAGATTTGTTCGGTAAAAAATTGATACCTCAAAACATGAGCACAAACATTGTGGATATCAATCAAGACTCAGTAGAAGAAAACGTTGATCTTAACAACGAGAGAACACATCTTGTGAAGATAACTGATAAATGCGTGATCTTTAATATGAGAGCTGACAAATTCTATATAAAGACTGATAACGAACCATTATTCGTTACACCAAATTTTTCCTGTTTTCTTGTAGATACCACAAAGTGTAAGCTTGAATATTTTGTATATGCAGTTACAAATGCTGTAAACTTTAGAGAAAGAGCATTAACAGGAGTCACAATTCAAAGAGTTGACTTTAATGAATTGTCTATTCCTATGTATAGCAACATTACTAGCCAGGAAAATATCATCAAACGTCTCTACAGAGAAGAAAAAAATCGTTTGAGAGCAAAGTTAGATGAACTTGAAGTTCTAAGCGGTAAAGCATCGGACTTGGTTCATAATCTGGGTGTAACATTTACAAGAATTAGTGCTGGGATAGGAAGTTTGAGATCAGATGAAGAGAACGAAACTGTTGAATCCATCTATAACAATGTAAAATTTGCTTTGAGGCAAATCAATTCAACAGGAGCTGATTTCTCTATGGTTAAACCTTCATTGAAAATTGAGCCTTTATTTGAATCTGTATATAACTATCTATATGAATGGGGCAATTTCGGGTTTAACACATTTGAATTGTCTCCGATTAAATGCTCTATACCTAATGATACAAAGGTAAAGATTGATATGGATTTATTCTATACTATGTTGGATTGCATTTTCATCAATGCCCACCAGCACGGTTTCAATAAACAATATACACCTGAAAATAAGGTATTTGTTGAATTAAAAGGGGTCATAGTTGATGATGAAGAATATGCTTTGATAAGTATATCAAATAATGGAACACAACTCCCTGATGATTTTACTCTTAAAGATTTCTGTTCACGTGGTGTAGTAGGTATAAATTCTTTCCAAGATGGTTTGGGAGGAAATCATATATATGAGATTGCCCACCTTTTTAATGGAAAGATTTCTATTGACAACAACCCAGAATGGTTATCATTCAATATTTTATTGCCAATATATCTTTCGTCAAACAATTCAAATTTTGAAGATTATGAGTGTGAATGTTTATAGTGTAATATGGGCTGACGATGAATGCATTACCCTTGAAAAGGACAAGAGCATTAGACAACTACTCGATGTAAAACACATTGAGGTTTTAGCCTATGTTCAAACATCCGAAGAGTTGAAAGATAAGATTGAAACATACAAGGATCGAGTTGATGCAATAATTATTGATGGTAATTTTAGTAAATCACATGTTGCTTATCTTGAGCCCAAAGATATAAGCGGTTTAATTCATACGGTATCTTTTATAGAACTTTTCAATAACAAGAGAGATATTCCTTTCTTTTTGTACACAGCTAGAAAAGTTATGCTTCAAGAGTTATGTAACAACGGGGAAATTGATTATTTTAAGAACAATAATAGACTTATTCAAAAAGGAGATATCGAATTACTTGCCAATCAAATTGTACATGATGTAGATCATATTCATTCGGTAGAATTTATGGTTAAGAAAAAATACAAGTGTCTTCTTGATATTGCACAAAAGGTAAGTCCTCAATGCGAATCTGATTTACACCAATTCCTTTTGGATGAAGAACGTGACAATAAGTACGATAAAGCTATAGACCTATTTACATCATTACGAAAGGTTGTTGAACAGATAATGGATAATAGCAGAGATAACGACATTATACCTGAGCAAATAACCACTTTAAATGACTATAAAAGATATTGGAATGATAAGCAAAATGGGGTAAAGCCTAAGCAAGGCATAATGCCATTGACTATTAACAAAACATTATGGAATCTGATTGATATCATTCAAGATGGTTCTCATAGCACCCAACAACTAAATATACATGTGTCTGAGTATGTTCAAGAGACTAAACGTCCATTCGTATTTCGAGCATGTCTGTTTCAAGTAATGGATTTATTGAGATGGCATAATGAGATTATGAGTAAATTGATGGATGGAAGCTTAACTCCACCACTTTATAAAATTACGATTAACAATGCAGAATAGCTGCATCATTAGAATGTAGATTTGCAAAAAAATAATTAAATCAATAATATGAGCAACTTGGAATTAAATTGTAAATGGCATTTTGCACCGCAGATGGGTGGTCGTGAGGATGGTCCCAACGATCCGATGCAAGATAACTTTAAGAAAACGCCATACGCTTCACTCATACGTGAATCAATTCAAAACTCACTAGATGTTCCTCTTGACGAAACACAGCCTGTCAGGATGGAATTCTCTATTAGTAGAATTCGCGCGAGAGAGTATGCCAATTTTTTTCAATTAAAGAAACATGCTCAGGGTTGTATTAAGCATTTCAATAACAACGATGATGCAAAAACAACTTATCAACCAATTATTGATTATTTTGATTCTCTAGGCGAATTTGATGATTTAAGCTACATAAAGGTAGCAGACTATAACACTCGTGGTATGGACTACGAAAAGGGTGATACGTCTAAACCTTTCTATGCTTTTGTTAGAGCAGCAGGTGTTTCTTCAAAAAAAGATGCATCAGCTGGAGGTTCATTCGGGTTTGGTAAAGCTGCTTATTTTTATATATCGCCATTGCGTACCAT
>JAEXBC010000370.1 GCA_023457875.1 Bacillota bacterium
TTACAAAACTGAGTAAGTCACCACTATAGCCGCCCTTAATTTCATTATCTAATCCATTCTCCCCAGCTACAACCTTTAACTGAAGTTTTTCCATAAGTTCTCTTACTGTCATACCACTACCTCCTTATATTAGCCTCTTTCTGTAGGCACATTAAGCTTTGTTAAATCATGCATTTGATCGGAAAGTCCTTTCATCTTCTCTCTTAAAATAAAGACACACTCTTCAATACGCGCCTCTTTTTTCACTACATCCTCAGCAAAACATCTACAGGTTGGTGCACCGCAAGAGCCACAATCAATTTGAGGTAATTGGGCATATAGACTTTCTATCTCCTCCATCTTAGCAAGTGCTTTCTCCATATTACTGTCTAAGCTAAAAACAGGTCTAGGCATAAGTTCCTTTTCAAAAAATGTATCTTCCTTTGTCAGCTCTTCCCAAATATCCATATCTTTCTTATGGTCATTTTTGTGATCTTCATCCATCCAATGCTTCATATTATTACTGCTAATAAAGGCATTTTCTATAGCAAGTACGCCTCCTAGGCACCCCCCAGTACAAGCAAGTGCCTCAATATAGGATATGTTCGTTAAGTTTCCATCTTCAACCTTCTCTAGTATATCAATTACATTTTCTAGTCCATCCACTGAGAAGTGATTTTTCACTTGATGCCTACTAATGCTCCCACTACGTAGTGGCCAGGATAATCCAATATCTCCACTTTGCCTCTTGATGCGCTCATAGCCCTCTTTATTAATATGAAGCTTCATCTTCTTATAGATTGCCTGCATTGAGAATACCCCATCTACATAAGAAGCATTAAGCCCCTTTGGTCGATGAATTTCAGTTGCTTTGGCTGGACAAGGTGAAATAAAGAATACCCCTACCTCTTCTTTAGGGATGCCTCTTTTTTCGTATTGATGCTTAACATACCTTGCAGCAAGCTCCATAGGTGACATAATAGGAAGCACATTAGGCAGCAAGGAAGGAAACCGACGCTGAATAAGTCTTACAATCGCAGGACAAGAGGATGAAATAACAGGAAAATTTTCCGCCTTTTGAATGTAGTCATAAGTCATCTGTGTAATAAATTCAGCTGCTGCTGCCACTTCGAAATAGTCTGTAAATCCCAATGAACATAAAGCATGAATGACACTCTCAATACTATTTGCCTTAGGAAATTGAGCATATAAAGAAGGCGCAGGAAGCGCAATACGGTAGCGATAGGATTTCATCATATCGATTTCATCCACTACAGCTTTTTTAGCTCCATTTCTACAAATCCTAATACAATTGCCACAATCAATACACCGATTTTCTATGATTTGTGCTTTTGATCCCCTTACCCTTATTGCCTCAGTAGGACATCGCTTAATACAATCTGTACAGCCTATACATTTTTCTTGTTCCAACGTTACGGAATGCATATACATGGATATCATGCCTCCTCTCTTAAAAAGCATTACACCACTATCTACTTTTATATAGAAACGTTTTTTCTATGATGATCTTTATAAATTAATGGTTATCGTAACAGTGGTTCCCACGCCCACCTCTGATTGCACTTGAAGTTCATCACTATATTTTTTCATATTTGGTAGCCCCATTCCGGCACCAAAGCCTAATTCTCTAATTTGATGAGTTGCTGTAGAATAACCTGCTTTCATTGCTAAATCGATATCAGGAATACCTGGTCCTGAGTCTTTTAGAACAACGATAATCTGCGAGGGTGAAATATCAACATCTATACAGCCTCCATCAGCGTGAATCACCATATTTATTTCAGCCTCATACATGGCAATTGCTATTTTTCTAATGATTGCTGCATCCATTCCCAGCTGCTTTAAGGTCCGTTTAAGTGCGACTGAAGCTTCACCTGCTCTTTGAAAATCCTCTCCATCCACCTGGTAATGTAATTTCATATCAAGCCTCTCCTTTTCCCTTTAAACCTGCTTCGTACAATTTGCCGCATGCCACATAAAGGGCATCATTTGTAGAAAAAATCGTCATATCCTTCTCCTTGGCTAGCTTGATCATTTCCTCATTTGGTGATTTCCCTCGCACAAAAACAATCACTCTAATATCTAGCATCTCGGCAGTACGAATCACTTGGGAGTTAATTAGTCCTGTCAAAAGGACAACGTTATCACTTGCAAAGGCCAATACATCACTCATTAGGTCGCATCCACATGCAGAATATACCTCATAGTCTAAATGCTCTTCTCCTGTCCATAGTTTAGCCCCTAAAATCTGTTTAACTTTTTCCAATTTCATAATCATCATTCTCCTCTTCATATGTGCCTGTACCTGGCAACGTCAATTCAAAAAGTCCTTCCATACGTTTCGTTTCGATTTGAATACCTCCCTTATCCATAAATAAATCCTTTGTCTTATCCAGTCCTATTCCTAGATGAAAACCATCTGTCTTTTGGCTCATCAACATTAACCGTGAATAAAGCCATGGATTGACACGCCATCTATAATGCTTACTTTCATATACCTCATGGCTCATTGGATTGGTTACAATAACAGCATCCTTCTTAATATCCACCGTCGTATATTGTGCATTATTCCAATAATTTCTATGTATTAATGCATTAGTAACTACCTCTACCAAACCAGTAATCGGATAGGACTTAGGTAATAATCCAGTTATATGCTCTTTAAACTGCTTTAGCATCTGCAAAATATTACCATTAATCATTAATACTTGTTCATTGCACTTGACTTCTAATACAGCTTGTGGAATGTAGATTTGTGGGTTCCTCCCAAACAGTAATAAGCCTCCATAGGTTGGATAGTAAACTTCTTTTTCCAAATCAGTAGCAATAATACCGATGGAATGTAGAAAGAAATGTTGCTTGAGGAGTTCGATTTTTTGGCTCCCCCATTCAATGCAGAGGGCTTCTTCATCTAAATCCTTTAAGCTACTATTACGACAAGGGACATTTTCAAAACTTAGCATACCATACTGTTGCAACATATTGGCTATTTCATAACGTCCTGCTTTATCTGTAGTAGAGCCTCTCCTAACATAAAAAGCCCCTGTTTGAATCATTTGATGTGGTACTTGCATACTCTTAAAAATAGTCACCACGCCTAAGTGCTTCCCATCTAATTCTACTAAATCGAAACGCACTGGTACTGGTGGTGTTGCACGATTGGCAATCACTTGTTGAATACGTTCTTCAATATGCTCAGGAATATTTTCTAAACCAACTACCTTCCTACTCTGATCTTCTACGCCAAAAACAATATACCCTCTTCCTCCTGGTGTATTCGCTATGGCAATAACATCTTTTACAAATTCCTTCTTCTCTGAATCTAATTCTAAGCTAAGCTCAAGCTTAAAATCCAGCTTAAAACCCTCATCGTTACGAAGGAGTTGTCTTAATTTGTGTTTGTTCATAAATAGCCTCCATGCACATACTTGCTTCTATTTTATAACAACTTTTCAAAAATGCATACTGGTTTATATTATATTTTGAGTTTTTGCATATAATGAAGTAGATATAAGGAAAAGAGGTTCTTTATGAAACAAAAAGCGCAATCTAAAGATGCTTTTCTTAGGTGTTTTCATGGGGTCCCAAAATCCATGAGTATTGATATTTATTTAGACGATGTGCTTTATATAAAAGATATGCTTTATGAGGATTTTAGTGACTATTTGCCTCTAAGCCAAGGCAAACACACGCTGTCTATAAAAGCTCATCATACAGATACTGTGCTTTGCTCGCGAGAAGTCTTAATAAGTAAATCCCATATTTATACCCTAGTGATTGCACCTCATCAAAAAAATAGCACCTTTAACCTTTACCTCATAAACGATACCACCCGCTCCATAAAAAAGGAATATTGTATGGTCCGTATCGGTTCCTTTTGCGCACTTGAAGACTTTTGGAAGGTTTCTGTTTTGGAAAACACCCTAGCTTTTAAGAAAATAGCACCACATCAACTGACCCATTACCTGACTTTTAAACCAGCAAACTATACACTTAAGCTTCAAGGACTAGATAACTCCACCCTTAACTATGAATCACCTAGCTTTTTACTAAAGCCTTCACGTTTTTATACCTTTTATCTAGTAGGTGGCCAAAAGCCAGCTTTTCCACTTAAATCAGTTTTGTCCATTGATGGAAATTCTTTTTTATCCTTCTAAAACGATTGTATCTATCTAAGGGCCATATACCTCTTTATTATAGCATAAAAAGTATCCCTCACTTATGAAGTAATGGATACTTTTTATGCTATCTTTCTTGAACTGTTGTTCTATTTTTCTTCTTTCCTTTTGCTTGACTTTTCACATTTTCTTTTGTTTGCATTGTTGAATCACTTTTTGTTTTAGCCTTTTTATTATACGTGGAATGCGGCTTTTCTTTGATTTTTTCACTAGATGCTTGAAATGGCATTTTTCCTTTACTC
>JAEXBC010000371.1 GCA_023457875.1 Bacillota bacterium
GAGGGGGAGTTGATAAGCCCCTCTAAGTTCAGTATACTGTTTGTGTTGTTTTAAAAGGTTGCACATAAACTTAGTATAACAACAGAGGCAGAGGATTATCCCCTGCCTTATATTTTTTCATAAAAGTAGGGCTGCCGCCCAACTAATCTAATTGATTAATTGCGCGACAGCCCCTTTTATTATATAGAAAGCTTATCATATTTTTCATCCAATAAAATAAACGCCAACATGGTTGACGTTCTTTTTTTAGCGTAGTATACTAAAGAATAACATAGACTAATAATTATATGCATTATTTTTAGTATAGCATAAAAATAAATAAAAGTCAATAGGTTTTTTGAAAATAGGAGGAGAAAATTATGGGTGAAGGGAAGTTAAGTATTCCTACTCTGATAGGGAACCAACAGTCTCAAGCAGAAATCATGGCTTGTAATGAAATAACCTCAGATTATTATCTTCAGCTTTCAAAGGAAGAAGCGAGTATGTTGCTTGCTACTAGAAGTGAGGCGCTTAGCAAAAACGACCGTGTGGAATTTGGTGGAGGCATTATTACTAAAATCATTATGGCCTTTAAGGATTCTGATTATATTTCTCAGTATAACTATGCCATTACCATCAGTGATCTCATAGAAACCTTTTATTACTATAAAAATGAGACTTTAGATTTAATTTCGGATGATGACTTAATAGAGCTTATGCGAGAGCTTTTTGATAAAAGATGCCATGGATCAATCGACTTATTACAAAATAGGGAGCTTGAAAGAATTTCTCATAACGTCAAATATGGTATCTGGGATTTTGATAAAGTTGAAGAAATAGATGAGGGAGAATACGAAGATGAATACTAGTCTTGTGAAAAACAATTCTATTTTAAAGGAAAACTTAGATCAAGCACATTTTTTTGAGGCACTTTTGGAGACTTTAACTAAAGCTGATGTGATAAATATGATGGAATTTCAAAAAATCCAAGGTGAACTATTAGCATTATTGTCTGAAGAAGTAGGGCACTTTAACCATGGGGAGAGTAGCTCAGTTAAAGTAGAGCTTGCAGAAAGTATCATGGCATCGATCTACTATACATTAAGTATTTACTTTAAGGAACTTGAACCTTTAGATACAAGTAAAGAACACCTTACGAAAATAGGGATTAAAGGGATCTTTGAAGCGGGGAAAAAGCGAATAGAGGAAAGGGTTTTGGCGGCAAATGAGCTTTTACAACTGATTATGTCACAAAAACTAAACACAGCCAATTATGCCTATAACGATACGGTTTCTCACGGTCTTACTTTGTTTTTTAAGGAATATGATAGTAACTTTGCAGCACAAGAAACCCCAGGCTCTATTGATTATTTTCTTTTCTTTACGGAGACGCAGGCTACAGGGATTGAGTATATGGAGATTTACTTAATGCACTTATATCTAGAAAATACCTTTTGCTTAAAGTTTAATCCCCTTCAAGTGGAACTATTATTAAGTGATTATGATAAGGACTATGAACACTTACTGATTAATATCTTTGAGATTGTACTACTTAATGCCCTTGCGTTGGCTATTTTAGATAAGGATATTGTTCATCTAGAACTTTATAAAGAGGAAGTTCAAGACCTTCAAGAAAAACTTCAAGGACTAACCAAAGCGCAGCTTCAAGAAAAACTTCAACTAGCAGCAAAGAAGTGCCTTAAAGTCTTGGGAATAGAAGATAGTGAAGTAATAGATTATGTGCATAAAGCCACAGATAAACTAGTAGAGCTGGTTAAAGTGAAGCTGGAAATAAGTAAGATAGATAAGGTTTTCATCCCAGTCAATGAGGACAGAAAAGCCATCATCCACTATGCTGATGACGAGCCAATGAACCAGGAAGCCTTTAAAGCCCTATGGGAGGAAATAAGGAGCTGCGAAGCGGTAGGGGATAAGGTAAAGTTGATGAGAGAGCAAATACACTGCTTAACAGATTTAATGGACTTATTAGAGGCAGAATGTTTTTATGAAGAGGAATTTATAGCGGTTTTTGAAGCACTTGAACCATTGGAAATAGCCTTGCTTGTTAAAGCTCATCCCATGCTAGAGATCAAGGAAAGCTTAATGAGTGAAAGCTTTGAAAAAGAGTGGCATGATTGGCTAAGTAAGTACTTAAACCAAATCGATGAGGTAAAAAGGAAGCAGATTATGTCAATAAGTGAGCAGATTAAACTTTAAGGTTTATTTATTTAAATGATTCATAAAATGATCCATAAAATATTCAATAAAATAATCCATATAAAAGTATTGACCTTAACGTTACGTTATAGTTTATCTTTACAGTAGGAGGCGGGATAAATGGAATATACAATTAACAAGTTATCACAAATCGCTCATATTAGTACGCGGTCTTTGCGATATTATCATGAAATCGGACTCTTAATGCCGGCAAGAGTCAATTCAGCAGGATACCGTATCTATGGGGGGAAGGAAGTAGATACCTTGCAGCAAATATTGTTTTTTAAAGAGTTGGGGATGAGTTTAGAGGCAATTAAGGAGATTATTACAGACCCTAACTTTGACAGGGAAAAAGCTTTATCCAATCATTTAGCCGAGCTCCTAAAAAAGCGTGAGCAGATAGAAACGCTCATTCAAAATGTAACGTGCACCATAGGTGCCATGAAAGGGGAAATAACAATGACTGACAAGCAGAAATTTGAAGGCTTTAAAAAAGACCTTATTGATGAAAATGAAAGAAAGTACGGAAAGGAAATTCGTGAAAAATTTGGAGATGCCATAGTGGAGGATGCTAATAAAAAGCTTCAGGAAATGAACAAGGAACAGTATGATGAAGTGGAAGAATTAACAAAGCAAGTTAATGTGGCCATAAAGGAAGCTTTTGAAACAGGTGATCCAAAGGGTGAAATGGCGCAAAGGGCCTGCCAGCTTCATAAACAGTGGATATGCAAATATTGGCCAGAAGGAACCTATAGTAAGGAGGCTCATTTGGAACTTGTAAAGGGCTATTTAGAGGACGAGCGGTTTACTGCTTACTATGATAAGCTTGCAGTAGGTTGCAGCCAGTTTTTGTATGAAGCCATGAGGATTTATTGTGGTGAGTAAAGAAAAAATTTAATGGTTTATTAAGCATCAGAAAAGGGGACTGTTACACAGCAGTCCCCTTTTCTTTGGAATTATTTAAGAAACCGGGATAATGTATGCTTATAAAACGAATCGTGATAAGTCTTTTTGAGTTTGATATAATGCTAGAAAAGGGTTAGAATATAAAGTGCGTAAACAATAGGACAAAAATAATGCTTAGTCATCATGCTTAAAATGGTGACTAATGGAAATAATTTAATTAGTTTGGAAGAACTCATAGGATAAGGAGTTTTCTATAAATGAAAATAAGTATACAAGATATTAAAGAGCGGGCAGTTTCTTCTAAAAACTATAAGGAAGGCTTAGAAGCTTATGAGCGGGGAATGGTTGATAAGCTTCAAATAAGACGTGATGAAGAATTTATTGAAATAAGGGCTATTGTCCATGACAAAGGGGGAGGTCATTTTGCCATGGCGGAGCTTTATAATGATAGCATATCATGGTGTGAGTGTAACTGCTTGCCCAGCTTTCAAGAAGAGGGCGCTTGTAAACATGTCGAAGCCATGCTGCTGAAATATTATTATGAAGTTATGCCCCAAATGCGAAGGGGTGTTAGGGGAGAGCGATATTCTCAAAATGCCTTAGATTATTATGAAGAGCAGATTATTAAAGAGCAGGATTTAGAGTTTGAGGAAGAAGGCAAGATCAACATCAAGGTGCGCTTGATTCAAGAAGATAGCAGCTTTTACCTTGGTGTAAGTG
>JAEXBC010000372.1 GCA_023457875.1 Bacillota bacterium
TCAGGTAGTAGTAACACTGTCATTGCTACCCCGCCTGCAGATGATAAGCCTAATTCACCTACACTCACTGACATTTCAGCCCACTGGGCAAAGAATGATATTGAGTTTGTGGTAAATCAGGGACTTCTTAGCGGAACTTCCTCTAGTACCTTTAGCCCAAATACACAGATGACAAGAGGCATGTTTGCAACAGCCCTTGGAAGGTTGGCAAAGGCAGATGTAAGCAGCTACAACAAGAGCAGCTTTATCGATGTGACAAAGGATGCTTACTATATTGGTTACATTGAATGGGCAAGCCAAAGCGGCATCGTAAAGGGAATCGGCGATGGGAAGTTTGCACCAAATGAGACCATTACCCGTGAGCAGATGGCTGTTATGATGCATAGCTATGCCAAAGCTATGGGTATCACATTGCCACAGATGCATGAAGAAAACCCCTTCACAGACAGTGATAATATAAGCACTTATGCTAAGGAAGCAGTAAAGTTTATGCAGATGGCAGGCGTTATCAATGGTAAAAGTGGCAATCTTTTTGATCCACAAGGTACAGCTAGCCGCGGAGAAGCTGCAGCCGTGCTAAGCCGCTTCATCGAGCTAATAATCTCTAGCACCACCATACAAAGCTAGGCAAAAAATGGCTTTGGAGAGTGGATGCACTACCAAAACAACAAAGGCGTCAATGTAAAAAAGGTTATTGGAAAATTGTCCAATAACCTTTTTTATAATGCACCTTAACCTACTAAATCTACATCGTCTGGCCCATCAGTGATATTACCTGAAACTACTAGTGCATGGCCCAAAAATAAATCTCCATCATCATACCAAAATTCATATGAACCATCTTGATGTACAGTAATCGATAACAGCTCTATTTGCTTTTTAAATTGCTCCTGTGTTATCTCTTCTTCATCTTCTACAATCCAACTCTCATTTTTTAGTGGTAGAAGCTCACTTACTGCATAATCAACTATTTTTTTATTCCAAATAGCTTGATCTTTATACAGAATATGTATGACTTCTATTGCGGCATCAAGGTCGCCCATTTTCTCAATATCCAACCGCAGATTGATTTTTTCATTACCCCAAAGGATAACATTCTCAAACCATCCCATTCGCCTGTTATAATTAAATGTCCCAAGTAAATCATCTTGATAAACAACAGGCTTTCTTATCTCTGTAAGATGATTTTCAATCTCGCTATCATGAATGTTGGATTTGATATATTTCTCAAATAATGCATGAGCACTATCTAAAGTATTCTCACTTAATACACGTCCTCGAATTTTTATAATAGATTCTGCTTTAATCTTCCTTTGAAATTTCTTTAATTCCCTATCAGTTACTTGACGCCTAACGAATAAGTCTTTTTCCATTTTCCCATTACCAATTCGCCACACATCAAATTTGAACGTCATTGTCCATAATTTTTCTTTCCCACGTCTTGATGCTCCAACACCTTTTATATTAACAAGCCCTATTATTTCAACAAGAGGAGAGGAAGAAAGCTGTTCAAGCAGCTTTTGTTCACTGTTTGCTAAATCATCAAAAAAGCTAGTCATTTATTCTTTACCCCTTCTTTCATTCTAGCTTCAAATTTTCCTGCTAATATACTTGCCCAATTTATCTACTCAGACATTCTCTTCACTCCTTAAAATGATTAACACCTCAAGCCCTATGATATTCTGTTGACAGATGCTCCATAATAGCATTTTGTGAATGTAATAGAAATTCTTTATCTTCATAGTCCAATCTAAATGGTATATCCAATCTCTTCTAACTCTTTTATCGCAGTAGCAGTATCTCTTTTAGGATTAATTTCTTTAATGAGGTCCCTAGTAATTCTTTCATGCTTATAAATTTTCTCAACACAATCCACCTGAATATTTTCCGCTTGTTCTTCATAATAACCTTTTGCCCAATCAAGCCATCTACCTGCATGACTAAATATGTACCCCAGTAAAAAGCCTTCTCCATCGTCATCATAACCCTTTGGAATAACAACATCACCTTTCCTCCAAAGCACATCATTTGGACTTTTCCATACACAAAACGTTACACCTTCTCTTTCCACGCTTTCATCTAATAAATTCATTAATTCTTTAGGAACACTGTCATAAATCCCCTTTGCAATTTCTCCTTTATCATTAGCATATGGTGAAAAAGCAGATTCATGGTCAAATCCCTTTATAATCACTCCATCCTTTGAAAACAGAAAATATATATGGTCACCAGCACCATTATCAATTCTAGCCATATCTACATCAGGAAAATAGTTTTTATAAAAGCTTGTCAATCTTAACCAATCATCTTCTTCCTCTAAGAGTATAATATCCAAGGCTGCCTGAGAAAGTAGTATTTTCTTCAATTTTTGTTCGCTTGGTAATTGAGTATAGTTTGATATTTCCATGCTAATTATCATCCTCTTTGTTGTATAATAATGACTTGCTTAGGTATCTCCAGCAAAAGATCTATATCATAATATATAGAAACAGATTATAAAATTACATTTTGACACACAACCTATCAATAACCTGATCACTGTTAGAATTTATGTATTTTATGAACGCTTGTACTGCTCTACGGATTTCGTACACACTTTTGTAAA
>JAEXBC010000373.1 GCA_023457875.1 Bacillota bacterium
GAGTAAAAACGGATAAGAGCGATAATATTGTTACAAAGAATTATGTAGAGGAACATCTCGAGATTGGCGTAGCTTCACTTCGAATGATTATCGATGAGAAGAAGACTGTAAAACATTTGAAGTTTGATTGGTAAATCCTTTCTGAGGAGTTTAATATGGCTAAACAAGAGCTTACATGCGATGATATTCTTAAAGAGCTGAGAGCAAAACAGTATCGTCCGATTTATTATTTAATGGGCGAGGAATCGTACTATATTGATTTGATAGCCGACTATATTACCGATAACGTGCTCAGTGAGACTGAAAAAGAATTCAATCTGAGCGTGGTATATGGTGCGGATATTGATGTGGCTACAATAATAAATGCGGCCAAGCGGTATCCAATGATGTCGGAATACCAGGTCGTTATTGTGAAGGAAGCGCAAGCAGTTCGCAATATGGAAGAGCTTACTTATTATCTTCAGAAGCCTTTGAATTCTACGATCTTAGTGATTTGCCACAAGCATGGTACATTGGATCGAAGAAAAAAACTGGCTGCTGAAGTAGATAAGATAGGTGTACTATTCGAATCGAAAAAGATAAAGGAGACACAGCTACCTGCTTTTATAACGTCGTATATGAAACGCAAAGGGCTTGATGTGGAACCGAAGGCAGCCGCTATGTTGGCGGACTTTGTAGGCACTGATTTAAGTCGCTTAACCGGTGAGCTGGAGAAGTTGATTATAACTTTGCCAAGCGGGCAGAAGCGTATTACGCCGGAACAGATAGAGCAAAATATTGGCATAAGCAAAGACTATAATAACTTTGAGCTACGCAATGCGCTAGTTGAAAAAGATGTGCTAAAGGCTAATAAGATAATAAAATATTTTGAGGAAAACCCCAAAACGAATCCGATACAGATGACATTATCTCTGTTGTTTTCCTTTTACTCAAATCTGATGCTGGCTTATTATGCACCCGATAAGTCTGAACCCGGCATTGCAAATATGCTTGGTCTAAGAACGCCCTGGCAAGCCCGTGATTATGTTGCTGCCATGCGAAAATATAGTGGTGTAAAAACGATGCAAGTTGTCGGAGAAATACGATATGCTGATGCTAAATCAAAAGGAGTGGGCAACTCTTCGATGAGTGATGCGGATATTCTTCGGGAACTGGTGTTCAAAATTCTTCATTAATAATTCTTTTCTACTTTAGAATACACTGGGTGTATCTTTTACTTTTTTCAGTAAGAGATGCACCCTTTGAAATAAAGCAATAATCACTCCTTCTTTTCAATTAAATTATTGAATCCTTTTATTTACAATTTTATCTAGTGTGACTTCAAACTTCTGATCTCAATTCATAGTAGATCTACTTCTTTTATTCTTTCAATCCAATTTTGATAAATGTCATTATCTCATCTGAAACAGATTCGTTGCAAAATCATATCTTCCGGAATAAAATCACACAAATAGTCGATAATAAGCAAAGATGTTTTTTCCAAGATATTTAGACTTAAAATTGAGAGGTTGAGAGTTAGATCTCACTTTTTTAAATATCATTTTGCTAGATCAGCTCATTTTTTGCTTTAAAATCGTTTAATTCTCTAGTTTGTCTGATTTAGGAATTGCTTTTTAGGCCTTAATTTGTTGATATATAGATGAATACTTGTAAATAAGGCCTCTAGGAATCGAAAAAAAACAGATTACTGTCCTTTTATGCACAAATATGCTAAGGATTTACCTATAAACAAACTTCATTTCACTTTTTCCCATTTTATTTTACTACCGCAATTATTGCCAATAAATATCAATCGAATATTTCTTTCGTAAGAAGTTTGATAGGTTGATGTTTGGCTATCTGATTAAATAATCCAATTTATAAGAAATTATGTTGATACATCTGTGAATAAACAGATGTGCATTACAGATGTAATACACCTAATGAGTAGAGTTCTCGACTTTATATACATGAGTGAATATTATATAGATGAAAGTTAATATACATCTGTAAATGACGCACAAATGTGATTAACTAAACATCTTTCAATACTTAATACGCTAATATCTAGCTTTTTATGTGCATAATTATAAAGTAGCAGTCTATGCAGGTAGGTTTAATACTGTATTATTGTGATATTACTTTTGTTATACAGCGTTTTGCATGTATTTACATGCTTATTATCAGTTACTTATATAAAATAGTTGAATTTTTAATATAACTATATTTTCTATTATATTGTAGTCTTTACATTAGTGAAGAATCATTAGAGTGAATAGATATACTTCTGTGAATGGATAAAAGTATACTTGTAATTTGCATATGTGATTTATTGTAATTACTTTTGTGAAGTATAAAAAGAGGTGTATATTTGAGAGAATATGTGATGGTGAATACACATTTGTAATGGCAAAGAATATATGGAAATAAAAGACAGAATCAGATTGATTATGGAGAAGGAGAAAATTCCTCCTCGGGTTTTTGCTGAAACGATCAATGTACAGCAATCTACTCTTTCTCATATTTTAAATGGCAGGAACAAGCCTAGCCTGGAAGTTGTCATGAAAGTACATCAAGCATATACTTATGTTGATCTGGAATGGCTTTTATATGGAAAAGGTGAAATGCTGGCGGCGATAGGAAATAAAATGGAAGAATCGTTAAGTGCTAAGAGTGAATTTCAGCCGAGTTTGTTTGACGAGAAGCCCGTTTTTGCGACTAATGTGGCGAATACTCCGGAAAATCGCAAGGAAATAGGGATAAATACCCCTATAAACTCTCCTAAAGAGATTGTAAAACAGGAGATTAGGTATATAGAAAGACCTGCTCGAAAAATAACTGAGATACGTATTTTCTTTGATGATAACACGTATGAGATCTTTAAAGGTGAAAAATAGGATGTAAAAACGGCAGTTTGAGCAATTTCCTGTATCTTTGCAGGAAATATGAATTTATATCTATATATCCATATATGAAAAAATTTCTTTTAGATCTGACAGTTACCGAGAACATCAGGTTAAACGCAAGCTATGTTTTGTTGAAATTGACATCTCAATCGGTATTGCCTGAAATGCTTCCGGGACAATTTGCCGAACTTCGTGTAGATGGATCATCAACTACTTTTTTACGACGCCCTATTTCTATTAATTATGTGGACAAACTACGTAATGAGGTTTGGTTTCTTATTCAAATAGTTGGAGACGGAACCAGGCGCTTAGCTGAAGCTATTCAAGGAGAGATTATAAATGTGATCATGCCCTTGGGAAACAGCTTCACAATCCCTTCTAATCCTTCTGATAAGTTATTGTTAGTTGGTGGTGGTGTGGGTACTGCTCCAATGCTTTATCTGGGTGAACAGCTTGTGAAAAATGGTAGTAAACCAACCTTCTTACTTGGAGCGCGTTCTGATAAAGATTTGCTGCAATTGGCCGAATTTAGAAAATATGGCGATGTATACACTACTACTGAAGATGGAAGCCACGGTGAAAAAGGCTACGTAACCCAACACTCTATATTAAATAGTATGGAGTTTGAGCAAATATATACTTGTGGACCGAAACCTATGATG
>JAEXBC010000374.1 GCA_023457875.1 Bacillota bacterium
TAGTTGCTGATTAGATAATTCCCCATAGTCCTCCAACAAATAAGCTATTCTCATTTCTATTAATTGCCCGATGTCGTCTAATTCAGCCATTCTAAATTCCATTTAAAACATCCCCTTTATCATTAATGATCGAGTATACTAACCTCTATTTTGAACAGCTACTAGATTCTCACTACTAAACATCTTTCTTAAAGTATTTTTCTCGATTTTGCCTGTGGGGTTTCTTGGAATATCTCTAAAAAATACTTGACGAGGTCTTTTGTATCTAGGCAATTTAAGACAGAATGTATTAACCTCTTCTTCTGTCAAAGAATGGTCCTCTTTGACTTCAATAATGGCAGCTGCTATTTCCCCTAATCGTTTATCTGGTAATCCGATTACAGCCACATCATGTACCGCCTCATTGGTACGGATAAAATCTTCAATCTGAACTGGATATAAATTCTCACCGCCGGTAATGATGACATCCTTCTTACGATCCACTAAGAAAATAAAGCCATCCTCATCTTCTTGTGCCATATCACCAGTGAATAGCCACCCATCTCTTAAGGCCTCTTGGGTAGCCTTTTCATCACGATAGTAACAACTCATCACACCAGGACCTTTTACGGCAAGTTCACCTACATCTCCTCTTTTAACTAACTCACCTTTTTCATCTACTATCTTAACTTCCCAGCCGTAGCCAGCCTTACCAATACTTCCAACTTTATGTACATTTTCCACACCCAAATGTACACAACCTGGCCCAATAGACTCACTTAGACCATAGTTTGTATCATATTGATGGTTTGGAAAATAACTGAGCCATTTATTAATTAAGCTTGGAGGTACAGGCTGTGCCCCGATATGCATTAAACGCCACTGCTCTAGTGTATAATCTTGAAGTTTTAGTTTGCCACTATCTAAGGTCTCTAACACATCCTGTGCCCATGGCACCAATAGCCAAACTAGCGTACATTTTTCACTTGATACTGCCTGAAAAATATATTCCGGTTTAGTGCTTCGTAATAAGACCGCTTTACTTCCTGATAATAAGCTACCAAACCAATGCATTTTTGCTCCTGTATGATATAAAGGCGGTATGCACAAAAATACATCTTCTCTTGTTTGTCCATGATGCTTTTGTTCAACTTCTGCAGAATGCATTAAGCTTCTATGTTTATGTAAAATAGCTTTAGGAAAGCCTGTTGTACCAGAAGAAAAATAAATTGCTGCATCGTCTTCGTCTGTTAGCTTGATTTCTGGTGAGCGGCTAGAACAGTTTGCCGTAAGTGAAACATAATCCTCAGCAAAGGTTGGACAGTTATCTCCTACGTAAAATAGCAATCTATTTTTACTAATTTCGTCTGCAATTTCTTCCACACGACCAATAAATTCTGGACCAAACACCAAAATATCCACCTCGGCCAACTCAACACAATATTTAATTTCATCCGAAGCATATCTAAAGTTAAGTGGAACTGCAAGCGCTCCTGTCTTTAAAATACCAAAATAAATAGGAAGCCATTCTAGACAGTTCATTAATAGAATGCCTATCTTATCTCCCTTTTCAATACCTCTTTCAAGGAGTAAATTAGCAAATCGATTGGCTTTTTCATTAAAAACGTGCCATGAGATTTCTCTACGATAATGGCTCATTGGATTAGGCTCCATTAATTCATATTCTTTCCAAGTAACGCGCCTATTTTCTTTCACCTCAGGATTTATTTCAACTAAACAAATCTCCTCACCGTACATTTCACTATTTCGTTCTAACAACTCTGTAATAGGCATAATCATTTCCTTTCATAAGTATTTCATGCTTGCTCATACTAATGTACACGCATTTTTCACTATTATCAATATGTTATTACTATTATCATTTTGTTTTTACTTTTTTTGTTTAATCTAACAATTCATTTTAAATATTTTTGTGAACATTTTCAAGCAATTATGTTCTTTTTCTTTCCATTATATCTATTTTCTCATTCTCATAGACAAAAATCCTTAAGGTAGCTGCATCCTACCTCAAGGATTTTAAACTTGAATTAAAAATTTTGTTTGTCGAGCCAAACTGCCATTTTGCTTTCTCTTTTTGAAAGGCTGCTTTTTTCATATTTCCCCTGAACAAGCTCATCTGTAATGTTCCCATCAGATAGAAAAATCACGCGCTCGGCCCTAGCTGCAACCTTGGCATCATGGGTAACCAGCACGATAGTGGTTCCCTGTTCATTAATCTCATTTATAATATCCATTATTTCTATGGTTGCTCCTGAATTAAGAGAGCCAGTAGGTTCATCTGCAAAAATAATATCTGGATGATTGATTAATGCGCGGCAAATAGATGCACGCTGAAGCTGACCTCCTGAAACCTTCTTAATGTCATGACTGGCTATTTTGTCAATCCCCGTTCGTTCCATTAGCTCTTTGGCATATGTATTCACCTGCTGCCTTGTTGCCTCCTTAGCCTTATAGCCTGGAAGTACAATGTTATCATATATGGATAATGTCTTGAGTAAATGTGGCTGCTGAAATACAAATCCCATTTTTTTGAGCCTTAGATTACTCATCTGCTCATCATTAAGCTTTGAAATGTCCTCTCCATCAAAAATGATTTCACCCTGAGTTGCCTTGTCCATACCACTTATGTTATATAAAAGTGTAGATTTTCCTGAACCTGAGCGTCCCATGATGGCTACAAATTCTCCCTTATTCACGCTAACATCTATTTCCTTTAAAATTTGTGTATTATCAAATGTTTTGCATAATCCTCTTGCTTCTAAAATAGTCTTCATCATGTCATCTCCTATTCATTAATCAGTGAAATGATATTATATTCTCGTATCTGTCTAGTACTTATCCATGTCACTATTGCCACCACTGCAAAAATCACTAATGGCAAAAGAATAAACGCTATCCATGGGTTGATGATAAATGTGATCTTGGATATACCAAATCCCATCACGTTGAAAACCAGACTTACTAAGCTTTGCCCAAGCGTATTTGAAACAATCGTTCCTGTAGCAATACCTAGCGT